>DATCRS010000178.1:0-11174 GCA_036568845.1 Devosia sp.
GATCTGCGCCTGCGCGTCGGCCGCAGCCCGAGCCTCGGCTTCGGCCGCAGCGACAGCCTGCTGCGCCGCTTCAGTCGCCTGCCGTGCTAGGTCGTAGGCCTCCTGCTCGCCCGCCGCTTCCGCTTCGAGCCGCGCCTTCTCGTCGGCATAGGTCTTGAGCGTTTCTTCGCTCTCGCCGGCCAGCGCCCGCTCGCGCGCCGCATCCGCCTCGAGCTGCTTCAGCCGGTCGGCGAGTTCGGCGTGTCGTGCCTCCGCCCGCCGCGCTTCCTCGGCCAGCTGTTCGGCGAGGATAGTGAGGCGCTGCAGGGCCGCGCCCTTGGCCGCCTCCTCGTCGCGCAGCGGCTGCACCGCCTTGTCGGCGAGGAACACCACCTTTTGCGCTTCGAGTTCGAGGTGCTGCGCCTCGGCGAGCTGGTTCACCAGACGGCCCTGCTCGGCTTCGGTTTCCTTCTCGGCCACCCGCGCATGCACCCAGCGGATGTGGAACAGCGTCGCCTCCGCCCGGCGGATGTCGCCCGACAGCCCGCGGTAGCGGATGGCGAGCCGCGCCTGGCGTTTCAGCTGCTCCAGCTGCTGCTCCACCTGCGCGATGATGTCGTCGACGCGTTCGAGGTTCTGCTCGGCCGCCCGCAGTCGCAGTTCCGCCTCATGCCGGCGCGAGTGGAGGCCCGAAATACCCGCCGCCTCTTCCAGCAGCGCCCGCCGCTGCTGCGGTTTCGCCGCGATCAGTTCGCCGATCTGGCCCTGCCGCACCAGCGCCGGCGAATGCGCGCCGGTCGAGGCATCGGCGAAGAGGAGCTGCACGTCGCGGGCGCGGACCTCCTTGCCGTTGACGCGATAGACCGAGCCTTCCTCGCGCTCGATCCGGCGGGTGACTTCGAGGATGTCGGCATTGTTGAGCGGGGCAGGGGCGGTGCGGTCCGCATTGTCGAGGACCAGCGTCACTTCCGCCGAATTGCGGCCCGGCCGGTTACCCGAGCCCGAAAAGATCACATCGTCCATGCCCGAGGCGCGCATCGCCTTGTACGAGCTTTCGCCCATCACCCAGCGCAGCGCCTCCACGAGGTTGGACTTGCCGCAGCCATTCGGCCCGACCACGCCGGATAGACCGGGCTCCAGATGGAGCTCGGTCGGGTCGCAGAACGATTTGAAGCCGTGGAGCTTGAGACGCGAGAACTTCATCCCGCGTCCCTAGCAGAACGAGGGCTAGGCAAGAAGCGGATCGATTTCCGCCTTGAGCTCCTCAAGGGATTTGTCCCCAGTCAACTGCTTGCCGTTGATGTAGAAGGTCGGCGTACCTTCGAGCTTGAACTCGCTGGTCGCCTGCTCCTGCATCGCCTTCATTCCCTCGAAAAGCTCCTGATTCGCCAATGCGGCGTCGAAGCTTTCCTCAGTAAAGCCGAGTTGCTTGGCCACTTCGAGCAGCGCCGTACGCGGCTTTTCGGCAACCCCCCAGGTCCCCTGCGTCTTAAAGAAGGTCTCGATGACCTGGTGGTACTTTTCGTCGCCCGCCGCATAGGCCAAAAGAAACACCACCGCATCCTGCAAATTGCGGATGAAGGGCCTGAGGATGAACTTCACCTTGCCGCTGTCGATATACTCGGTCTTGAACGCCGGGTAGACGTTGTTGGAAAAGGCCGCGCAGTGCGGGCAGGTGGGCGACGCATATTCGATCACCGTCACCTTGGCATCGGCCGGGCCGAGCACCTTGTCCGGAATGGCGACCTTGGCCAGGGCGTTGACGTCCTTGGTCGTCCCTTCCTGCGCCTGCGCTGCACCGAGCCCGAAGGTCGTGGCGACGGTGGCCGAGGCGGCGAGGATCAGCGTGTCGCGGCGGGTGAATTTCACTGGTTTGCTCCGAGTTGTATTTGTGGCGCACACTACACACCCGCAAGTTGGCGGCAAGGGGGCAAGAGCTTCAAGACGCGGTGAACGGAAAGTGTCCGGTTTTCAGGCCTTTCGGCGCCTATGCAGGGCATGGCCGAGCAACCGGAGCGCTTCCTTGACGCCCTCGTCCTTCACCTCCTCCACCGCATCGCCAACCGCGCTGCGTGTCGCGTCCGACAATGCCGAAGGCTGCGCCGGCTCGTCTGAACTGGGGCTGAATGGCTCGGCCGAAAGCCGGCAACCGGCGACCAGCAGGTAGCCGAAATAGCGGTTCACCGACCGGGCGATCAGCGGCGCTTCGTGCTGCACCGCCAGTGCATGCCCCGGCGCACAACGCAGGTAAAGCGTCGCTCCTTCCGCGCCCCGCTCGCCCCGCGGCCACACCAGCCGGTCGGGGATCGCCACCTGGTCATAGGGCTTTGGCGCCATCGCCGCCCAATGGGTGAGGATGTCGCGGCTGGCAAAGCCGCGCTTGCGCATCGCAGGCTCCAGCGCGCCCTTGATCGCCTCGGCAATGTCGACGGTGCGGTTGAGCCGTTTCGGCTCAGCGTCCGCCTTGGGCTTTGCGGCCATTGGTTGACAACTCGGATCGGGATCGCAATCTCGCGGGCGACATCATGCCAAACTCCGCCCCCGGACAAAACCCTCCCATCGACGCCGCGGCCGTGCTCGCCTGGTACGACCAGCATGCCCGCGACCTGCCCTGGCGCGTTCCCCCCGCCGACCGCAAGCGCGGAGTCCGCCCCGATCCCTATCGCGTCTGGCTCAGCGAGGTGATGCTGCAGCAGACCACCGTCGCGGCGGTGCAAAAGTACTTCCGCCGCTTCACCGCGCTCTGGCCCACCGTCGCCGACCTCGCCGCCGCCCCCCTCGATTCCGTGCTCAAGGAATGGGCGGGTCTTGGCTACTACGCCCGCGCCAGAAACCTCCACGCCTGCGCCGTGACAGTCAGCCAACGACCAGACGGCAGATTTCCATCAGACTCGGTTACGCTCACGTCACTCCCCGGCATTGGACTTTATACCGCTTCGGCGGTAGCGGCGATCAGCAGCGATGAGCGCATCGCCGTCGTCGACGGCAATGTCGATCGCGTCCTCGCCCGCTATCTCGCCTTCGAAAAACCCGTCCGCGAGGAAAAAGGCCTGATCCGTCAAACGGTTCAGGCCTCCGTACCCGAACGTGCCGGCGACTTCGCCCAGGCGCTGATGGACCTCGGCGCCACCATCTGCGCCCCGCGCGCCGCCCTCTGCATGCTCTGCCCGCTCCAGCCCAACTGCTTGGGAACAAAGGCAAATCCGCTTAACTATCCAGTGAAGCCCGCCAAGCCCGAGCGGCCCACGCGCTACGGCCACGCCTTCGTCATGCGCGACGCCGCCGGCGACGTCTACTTGCAGACCCGCGCCGAAAAAGGCCTCCTCGCCCGGATGACCGAGACCCCCGTTTCTCCGTGGGTTTCCGAGAAACTGCCGGTCACCTACCCACAGCCGGCCACCTGGCGCCACCACGGCCAGGTCATCCACGTCTTCACCCACTTCCGCCTGGAACTGGACGTCTGGTCCGCCACCGTCGACCCCGCCACGCTCGACGGCGGCTGGTGGACGGCGCCGCGGGACCTCTCCGGCGAAGCCCTTCCCACGGTGTTCCGGAAAGTCCTCGCGGCGGCAGGGGTTTAGGGTGCCCGAACCTCGTCCTTCGACAAGCTCAGGATGAGGTTCTCAGTTCTAGCAGTAGCCTCATGGTGAGCCTGTCGAACCACGAGGCGTGGCTCGCCACTCCCCCAAAACAAAAAGCCGCCGGCCCTTGCATGCGGCCGGCGGCGCTTTGCCTGAGAGATTGGAGGTCTCTGAAGTCAGGCCGAAAGTCTGTCGTCCATCTGCGCCCTGATATCGGCGCGGAAATTGTCGATCGGAGCCAGCCGCCCCTCGCGCTCGGTGTGCCAGAACGTCCAGCCGTTGCAGGCCTCTGCGCCCTGCACCAGCGCGCCCACCTTGTGGATCGAGCCCGAATGCGGCCCCGAGAGCAGCGAGCCGTCGGCGCGGACCATCGCCGTATACCGCATGCGCTCGTCGTGGAGGAACGAGCCGGGCTGGATGATGCCCATTTCGATCAGCGACCCGAACGGCACCCGCGGCGCGCTGCGTTTCGTCGGCGCCGGCGCCACCGCCTCGGTGCTGAACGGCCTGATTGAAGCGATCCGCTTCAGCGCCGCCGCCACATAAGTGTCCTCGCGCTCGATGCCGATGAAATGCCGGCCCAGCTTCTTGGCCACCGCACCAGTCGTGCCGGTGCCGAAGAACGGGTCGAGCACCACGTCGCCCGCCTTGGTCGTCGCGCTCAGGACGCGATAGAGCAGGGCCTCCGGCTTTTGCGTTGGGTGCACCTTGTCGCCGTCGCCATCGGTCAGCCGCTCGGCCCCGGTGCAGATCGGAAACAGCCAATCCGACCGCATCTGCGTGTCGTCATTGGCCTGCTTCATCGCCTCGTAGTTGAAGGTGACGCGGCTCTTCTGGCTCCGCGCCGCCCAGATCAGCGTCTCGTGCGCATTGGTGAAGCGCGTGCCGCGGAAATTAGGCATCGGGTTGGCCTTGCGCCACACCACGTCGTTCATGATCCAGTAGTCGAGGTCCTGCAGCGTCGCGCCGACCCGGAAGATGTTGTGGTACGAGCCGATCACCCACAGCGCCCCGTCGGGCTTGAGCACCCGCCGCGCTGCCTGCAGCCACGCCCGGGTGAAGATGTCGTAATGGGCAAAGCTCTCGAACTTGTCCCAGTCGTCGTCGACGGCGTCCACCTTGGACTGGTCGGGACGGGTCAGCCCCTGCTCGAGCTGGAGATTGTAGGGCGGGTCGGCGAAGACGAGATCCACCGAGCCGGCCGGCAGCGCATTCATGTGCTTGATGCAGTCGCCGACCAGGATCGTGTCGATCGGCAGGGGGGCTTCTTTCGCGACGGCGCCTTCGTCCGTTTGCGATGCGGTACGCAACATACTGATAACCCTAACGCAGCACTAACCAGGCTGTTCTAGGCCGGTAGGGTTAAGGTCGCTCTAAGCGTCAGGGTTAACAGTAGGTTAGGCGACCGATTTGAGCCGCATCGCCTCGGCACAGGGGGCGAAATCCATGCGGTGGTGCCGGCCCGGTCCGTGCTGCGTCAGCGCCTCGAGATGCTGCGGCGCCGAATAGCCCTTGTGGCTGGCAAAACCGAAATGCGGCTCCTCGCAATCCATCACGGCACACATCCGGTCGCGCGTCACTTTCGCGACGATCGAGGCCGCCGCGATCGAGACGCTGCGGGCATCGCCCCCGATAATGGTCTCGGTGGGGTAGGGCATCTCTTTGGGCGGCCGGTTGCCGTCGATCAGCACGTGGTCGGGCGTCACTGAAAGCGACAGCACCGCCTGCCGCATCGCCCACATCGTCGCCCAGAGGATGTTCAGCCGCTCGATGACCTTGGGCGGCGCCATGACGATGGAAACCGCCACAGCCGACCCCATGATCTTCTCGTAGAGCGCCTCGCGCTCCTCGGCCGTCAGCTTCTTGGAATCGTTGAGCCCCTTGGGCACCCTCTTGTGGTTGAGCACCACCGCGCTCACCACCACCGGGCCGGCCAGCGGCCCGCGCCCGGCCTCGTCGACACCCGCGACCACGCTCGCCCCACGCCTGATCGCCCGGCGCTCAAACTTGAGGTCGGGGACTTCGACAACGATGTCGGGCGAATCGGCAGCCATGCCGATGAGCATGCGCAGCGACGTGGCGAAGGCAAGAAGAGAAACGAGCCCGCGGGACACCCCGGTGCCCCGGTCGCGAAGGCGAGATACCGTCCGCTCGCGCCTGCTCACCAGCAACGAACGAAAATCCGGCCTCGCCTTCGCGGCCGCGGCACCGGCCGGGAGGCCGCAGCCTTAGAACAGGCTGAGCTGCGCGTCGTCGAGCCGCGGCGGCACGAACAGGTCGGTCCGCAGCGGCGGCAGCTTTTCGGTGAGCCCATGCCGCTCGCGCGCCTTTTCCAGCCGCTGCTGCATCAGCACCGCGAACGGCCCTTCGCCGACGAAGCGGGTGTAAAAGTTCGGGTCGTTGTCCTTGCCGCCCCGCACATCGCGCACGAGGCTCATGACGTGCCGCACCCGGTCGGGGAAATGCCGCAGCAGCCACTCCCGGAAAATGTCGCGCACTTCGCCGGGCAACCGAACCATGATCGCATGCGCGCTCTTCACTCCCTGCGCCGCTGCAGCGTCGATGATCCGCTCGAGCTCCATGTCGTTGATCGCCGGGATGATCGGCGCCGCCATCACCATGGTCGGCACCCCCGCTTCGCTCAGAAGCCGCAGCGCTTCGAGCCGCTTTTCCGGCGTCGACGCGCGCGGCTCCATCTTGCGGCTGAGCTTATGGTCCATGCTGGTGACCGACAGCCCCACCCGCACCAGGCCCAGCTCCGCCATGGGCTGCAGAATGTCGAGGTCGCGCACCACCAGTGCCGACTTCGTGGTGATCGTCGCCGGGTGCCGCGTCTCCAGCAGCACCTTGAGGATTTCGCGCGTCAGCTTGTGCGTGCGTTCGGCCGGCTGGTAGGGGTCGGTGTTCGTCCCCATCGCAATGGGTTTGACCTTGTAGCGCTTGTCGGCCAGTTCCCGCTTGAGCTGCTCCGGCGCATTCACCTTCACATAGATGTCGCGCTCGAATTCGAGCCCCGCCGAGTGACCGAGATAGGCATGCGTCGGTCGCGCGAAGCAATATGAGCACCCGTGCTCGCAGCCGCGATAGGCGTTGATCGACCGGTCGAAACCGATGTCCGGGCTGTCATTGCGGGTGATGATGGTGCGCGCCCGCTCGACATGCTCGATCGTCTCGAACGGCTTGAGCTCCTCGAGCTGGCCCCAGCCATCGTCGAACTCTTCGCGGCTTTGCGGCTCGAACCTCCCGCTGCGATTGCTCTGCGCCCCACGCCCCCGATTGGTGCGCACGTCCAGCAAGCGGCGGCCGACAAGGTCAGCATCCCGCGTCTGGCTCAGCTTCTCGAGCGCCTCGAAACTGGGGGCAACATGCATCGCCATCGTCCGTCTCCAACCACCGCCGAATCCACCGGCATCATGGCAACGAACCTAATCCACAAATGAGAACAAAGGAAGAACAAAAATGAGAACGCCGGTCAGTGGCGCTTGAAGTATTGCACCTCGCGCTCGTGCTTCTCCGCCGCCTCGCGCGTGTCGAAGGTCCCCAGATTCCGGCGCTTTCCGGTCTTGGGGTCGGGTTTTTTCGAATAGAGCCGGTACTCACCGGACTTGAGTTTGCGGATCATGGCCGTTCTCCTTTCGGGAGGAGAACGGGCGGCAAAATGCACTGTTCCCGGAAAGCCTCATGGTGAGCTTGTCGAACCACGAGGCGGGCGCGCCCACGTGCCACGCCCTCGTCCTTCGACAAGCTCAGGATGAGGGCTGCTGAGGGGCCGTTGGACGTCCGCCCCTTACCGCTCCGCCAGCCGCGGCATCAGCTCCACGAAATTGCAGGGCCTGTGCCTGTTGTCGAGCTGGGCCCGCAAAATGCCTTCCCAGGCGTCGCGGCAGGCGCCGCGCGAGCCGGGGAGGACGAAGACGAAGGTAGTGCCAATGAGCCCGCCTGTCGCCCGCGATTGCAGCGAGCTCGTCCCCACCGTCGTCGCTGAATACTGGTGGAACAGCACGGAAAAGCCGTCCATCCGCTTTTGAAACAGCGGCTCGAGCGCCTCGGGCGTCACGTCGCGCCCGGAAAAGCCGGTGCCGCCGGTGGTGATGATGGCGTCAATCTCGGGGTCGACCACCCAGCCCATCACCGAGCGCCGGATGGCGTGGATGTCGTCGCGCACCACCGCCCGGTCGGCGCAGACATGACCATCCGCCTCCATCAGCGACTTGAGCAGCGCACCGGCCGTGTCGGTCTCCAGCGTCCGCGTGTCCGAGACGGCGAGCACCGCGATCTTCAGCGGCATGAAGGCCTTGCTCTCGTCGAGCTCACTCTTCCACATTCTTGTCCGCCTTCTTCTTTCTGGTTGCGGCCGGCTTGGCCGCGTCCGTCGCGGCCGGCTCCGGCCCGCCCTCTTGCGCCGAAGACTCGGGCTCGTCCGGCCCATGCACCGTCTTGGGCACGTCCTCGACCACCACCGTCGGGCTGAGCGGCTGCGGGACGATGATCTCCGCCTCGTGCGGCCGTGACGTCGCCGCCGAACGCGGCAGGTTTTCCTGGCTTTCCTCGGCGCGCGGGTCGAGCTCCACCGTGCCGGGGGAGACGCCCTTTTCCGCATTCATCGCCCGGAACCGCACGCGGCCCTTGGCATCGCGCACCGGCCGCACCTTCATGCGAAGGAAGGCGGTGACCGCCAGCGCGCCGTGGAATGTCGCCGTGACGATGAAGAGCCCGACCGGCGCCACGTTCTGCATCACCCAGGAGGCAATGATCGGGCCGATGGCAAGGCCGGTGCCGAGGATCAGCAGCATGCCGCCGGCCACGCGCGCGAAGTCGCCCTCTTTGGCAAAGTCGTTCGCATGCGCCACGGCAATCGCGTAGAGCGGGTTGGCGGCAAAACCATAAAGGGCAAAGAACACAAAGGTCAGCACGCTGCCGCCCGACAGCAGCCCCGCCGTACCCGCGAGGATGGTGAGGAGCCCCACGATCGCGGCCGACCCGGAGAGGAACACCATCACCAGCCGCCGGTCCATCTTGTCGCTCAGCCGCCCCGCCGGGATCTGCGCCATGGCGCCCAGAATGGCCGTGACTGCAAAGAGCAGCGCGATGCCGGCAGCATCCAGCCCCGTCTGGTAGCCATAGACCGGCGCCAGCGTGCCGAACGTCCCGTTGGCCATGCCGCACGAAAAGCTCGCGATTACCGCCAGCGGCGACGTCTTGTAGAGAAGCTTGATATCGAGCCCCGCCGATTTGAGCGGCCTGGGCTGCGGCGTCGAGGTCATGGCACTTGGTAGGAGCGCGCAGATGAAAGCGATCGCCCCCACGACGAACGGCACATAGCCATGCGTGCCCGTCACCGACATGGCGAGCTGGCCGATGGTCGAGGCGGCCATGTTGATGGTGACGTAGATCGAAAAGATCGTGCCGCGGCTGCGGTTGTCCGCCACCTCGTTGAGCCAGCTTTCGACGATCATCGCCGCGCCGGCAAAACAGAAGCCGGAGAAGGCGCGCAGCACGATCCAGCCGATATCCTGAACCCAGAGCAGGTTGAGCAGGATGGTGACCGTGCCGATCGCCGCCATGATCGAAAAGGCCCGGATGTGGCCGACTCGCTGCACCAGCAGCGGCACGGTGATCGATCCGGCGACGAACCCCACTGACCAGCCGGTGCCGATAAGGCCCAGCGCCAGCAGCGAAAATCCCTCTTCAGCACCACGCACCGAGAGCAGCAGCCCCTGCAGGCCGCCGCCGAACATCAGGAGCGCCGAGCCGATGAAAAGGGCATAGATCTTGAAGGCTGACGACATGGCGCTGAAAGGGCTTCCGGTGACGCGGACGGAGGAATGTCCCGCTTGGCCCCGAACAGAGGCCATATTCGGGCAACGGGTTCAACCTGTTGCGGTTTTTTCCCGCTCCATTGCTTGCTTCAAACTTAACATGTCCTGCCAGGCCATCGCCTTGGAGGCAGGGGTGCGGAGGAGGTAGGCGGGGTGGAGCGTCGGCAATGCCGGCACGGTATGCGCGTTGATCGTCAGCGTCTTCCACTGTCCGCGCATCCGCGTAATGCCGAGGCTGGTCGCGAACAGCGCCTGCGTCGGCACATTGCCCAGGGTGATCAGCCATTTGGGTGCCACCAGCTCCACCTGTCGATGGAGGAACGGCGCGCAGAGCGCCAGCTCCTCCGGCGTCGGGTTGCGGTTCCCCGGCGGTCGCCACGGCACCATGTTGGCGATATAGACCGTCGTGCGATCGAGCCCGATCGCCGCCAGCATGCGGTCCAGCAACTGCCCGGCCCGGCCGACGAACGGCTTGCCCTGGATGTCCTCCTGCTCGCCCGGGCCTTCCCCGACGAGCATCACCTCGGCCTCCGGATTACCGTCGGCGAAGACCAGCTGCGTAGCTCGCTTCTTGAGCAGGCAACCGTCGTACGCCTCCATCACCGCCCGAAGCGCGTCGAGCGTCTGCGCACCCGCAGCCAGCGTCCGTGTCTCGGACGGGTCCGCATTGAGCGAAACCGCGATGGCCGGCGCCTCGGGCTGGCTCTGCACCTGCTGCGGCGGCGGGGCGGGGCGGGCCCGTGGCGCCGCGACCGACGCCGCGAAGCGGTCGACCGGCGCCTCGCCTAGCGCAAGATCGACCCCCACCGCCCGATACCAGTCGAGCGCCGCGAGCATCTCGGCGTCATTTAGCGGTCGATTTTCGGCCATGGGCTCTGTTATGTCACAGCCCTCCCTTGCCCACCAACCGGGAATTGCTCTTGGCCGACGCTGGTGACCGCGAAACTCTGCCCACCGACGTGGTGATCGTCGGCGCCGGCCCCGCCGGCCTCGCCGCTGCCATTCGCCTGAAGCAGAAGCACCCCGATCTCGCCATCACGGTGGTGGAAAAATCCGCCGAGATCGGCGGCCATATCCTGTCGGGCGCCGTGATGAACCCCGTCGGCCTCGACGAACTCATCCCCGATTGGCGCAAAAGGGGCGCTCCGGTCGGCCCGACCGTCACGCGCGACACCTTCCACTGGCTCACCGCCGGCGCCGACATCCGGCTGCCCGATCTGATGATCCCGCCGCAGATGCGCACCAACGATGCCGTCGTCATCAGCCTCGGCAACCTCTGCCGCTGGCTCGCCGACGAGGCCCAAAATCTCGGCGTCGACATCTTCCCGATGACTGCCGCGGTCGACGTGCTCACCGGCCCCGACGGCGCCGTTTGCGGCATCATCACCGGCGACCTCGGCGTCGACGCCAACGGCAACCCCAAATCGAGCTTCGCCCGCGGCATCGCGCTCGAGGCCAGGTACACCCTCATCGGCGAGGGCGCCCGCGGCTCGCTGGCCAAGCAGGTGATCCCCACCTTTGGCCTCGCCGCCGAAAGCCCGCAGAAATACGGCCTCGGCATCAAGGAAATCTGGGAAATCGCTCCGGAAAAGCACCAGCCCGGCCGGGTCGACCACTATCTCGGCTGGCCGCTCGGCTTCGATACCGCCGGCGGCGGCTTCTGCTACCATGCCGGCGCCAACCAGGTGTACCTGGGTTACGTCACACATCTCGATTACCAGAACCCGACGCTCTCGCCCTTCGACGAGTTCGGCCGCTTCAAGTCCCACCCCGCCATCGCCCGCCTCCTCGAGGG
>DATCRS010000179.1:0-6098 GCA_036568845.1 Devosia sp.
CTTGTGAAGGGAGCGGCGCTGGACCTGGCTCCGCGTGGAATCACGGTCAATAACATCCAGCCTGGCCCGATTGAAACCGACCTGACGGCCAGCATGATCGAGGCGTTGAAGCCGTTGAGCCCGCTCAGGCGTGTTGGCCAACCCCATGAGGTCGGAGCACTTATCTCCTACTTGGCCGGCGACGAGGCAGGATACATGACCGGAGCCAGCCTCACCATCGACGGCGGCTTCACGCTGTAGTTGCCAAAGGCAGGGTGGCGAGTGCCGAAATCATGCGAGGAAGGAGTCTTCCCGAAGCGGGCACGGGCCAGCTTGCCATCGTTTATGAGATGGAAAGGCTAGCAGCTGAAATTGAGAGGCTCAAAAAATTGAATGTGCAACCTCGAATTCAGGTGAATCGGGGCGGAGGAACGGACGGGCGCGCGGCTACCGAGCTTCACGGAGGGAGCGGGGGCGGCTATTTTTCCGGAGCTTATAGATCTCCAATCGCAGGAGCTTGTGGGTGCACTCGCCAACCATCGTACTCATCAGCTTTTCCGACCAGCCTTGAAACACGCATGACGGCGTAAGGCTCAAGAATTTCGTCCATAACTTACATGCCTGGCGGCGACGCGAGCGGCCACTCGTGGCCGACTGTCGCCTGCCACTGCGTCTGCGCTAAAGGATCGAACTCAAGACTCTTTCGAGGGCGTTTCGTTCGAGGGTCTGTCGCGGTGGCGGGCGTGAGATAGACGCCAACGAACGAGATCATCGGCGCCGGGGCCTGGGTTGATCTCAAGGTCGGCTGTGCTGACCACGTCCCCGGTTTCTTGATCGATGAAACTCAACCGAACCTCTGCACCGGTCTTTCGATTCACGAAAGTCATCGGAGGCGCGCCCGCGCCGGACACTCCCAAGCGGTCGCCGATCTGGGCGAGCACGGGCATCATGGGCGCCATCTGCCAGCCTTTCTGGGTCAGCAGATATTCGAAGCGCTCTGGGTTTGCCTGGTAGCGCCTTCGTTCAATGAGGCCATTGGCTTCGAGGTGCTTCAGACGATCGCTCAGCGTTGCATTCGTGACGCCGGAGGACTTGCGAAAGTCCTCGTAGCGTCGGAGGCCACAGACCATATCCCGCAGGATGACCAGACCCCAGCGGTCACCGATCGCGGCCATCACGCCAGCGATCGAGCACACCATCCCATCAAAACCCTTCGAGCGCATCTCGCTCCTTCCGACGTCTACTGCCTTGCTGGCGATGCTCTCATAAGAAGAGGCGCTGGTCTCGGCGGCGCTGAGGCATTGCCGCCGCAGCGCTTGGCCGATCAGCCTGCCTGGGCGATCGAGCGAGAGCACTGCCAAGACTCCTTTGCAAAAAACCCAATTAACTCTTATTATAAGAGTGACTGTCGCACCGGGCGGAAAAGGCACGCATGTTCAGGGCTTCAGGGCCTGATGGCGAGCATCCGGCGCTGATCGCTGCAGCACATCATCGAATTGGTCCAATGAAGAGAGTTTCATGTTGGCGTCGAACAACTCCATGATCGGCCCCGTGCTTGCGCTTGGCGGCACGGCTGTTATGACGGCCATCTGGCTGGCGGCTCTTGTCACAGTCCCGGGCGGGCAGCAGTCCGAGGTGTCGGTCATCGTCGCGCTCCTGGCTGTTCACATCGCCACACTGGCTGGCACCTGGCTCGGCCTGTCCCGAACGTCGTTGACGGTTTCGCAGCGGCGGACGACCTGGCTTGCGATCTCCATCCCCTTGACCCTTTGGCACGGCGCGGCCTGGGCGATCGTCGCCAACGGTCTGCTCCTGCCGGGCGCCATCCCCATTCCATTGCTCGCGTTGATGATCGTCGTGCCGACGGCCGTCGTCGTCTTTCTGGTCACGCGATCGAAGCGCATCGGCGTCCTGCTCGACGCCATGCCGATGAATTGGCTCGTAGGGTTTCAGGTCTATCGGGTAATCGGTGGCGTGTTCCTCATCAACTGGTGGCTCGGGAACGCGCCGGGCATATTCGCCGTCCCCGCCGGCACAGGGGACGTGATCACAGGCCTGCTGGCGCTGCCTACGGCCATCATGCTGGCGAACGGACGTCCCGGCAGCGGGAGGTCTGCGCTGGTGTGGAATTTCATCGGCATCTCGGATCTGGTTCTTGCGGTCATGCTGGGGGCGCTTACGTCGCCCGGGCCGCTGCAGCACCTTGCGTTCGACCATCCGAATCTGCTGACCGGCAGCCATCCCACCGCAATCATTCCGGCCTTCACCGTTCCGACCTCGCTCGTCCTGCATGCCCTTTCGCTTCGCCAGTTGCGCAGGCGCTCGCGACGAACGACCGCCCAGGCTGAAGGGCGAGTGCGCCTCTTCCAGGGCAGCTGAACGGGGCCATCCAACACTTTCGCCTGCCGCCCGACAAACGCTCAGCACCAATCGCGGGCCACGGCACCAGACAAGGAGATATTCATGACCTCTTACTCCACCTCCAGGATCTTCGTCGTCGGCGGCACTGGCGCTCAAGGGTTGCCGGTGATCAAGACACTGGTCGCGGACGGGAAATACTTTGTCCGAGCCCTCACGCGCGATCGCGGCTCGCGCCGGGCGAAAGCTCTCGCCGAGCTTGGCAACGTGGAGATTGTCGAAGGCACCTTTGCGGATGAGGACACGCTGCGAGCCGGCTTCCAAGGGTGCGACGGCGCCTACATCAACATCGACGGCTTCAATACCGGCGAGAAGACCGAGATGTACTGGGCGATCCGCGCCTATGAGATCGCGATCGAGGAAGGTGTCAGGTTCTTCGTCTACGGCAATCTCGACTACGCTCTGAAGAAGGCGGGCTATGACTCCAAGTTCCGTACCGGGCACTATGACGGCAAGGGCCGCATCGGCGAATGGATTCTGTTCCAGAACGAGGCCAACTCCGACCGCATGGGCGCGGCGGTGTTCACGACCGGGCCCTACATGGAGATGGCTCTTTCGGCCATGACGCCGATGACCCCGTCGGTCGAGGATGGGGTCGTTACCTGGCGGGTCCCGCTTGGGGGAGGGCGCGTTCCTCACGTCGCGCTCGGCGACTGCGGCTACTACGCCCGATGGCTCTTCGACAATCCGGGGCGCGCCAACGGCATGAATCTCGAGGTCGCCATCGAGCAGGTCGACTACCACGAACTGGCAGCTGCCTTCGAGCGGGTCACGGGGCATCGCGCGCGCTACATCGATACCTCCCTCGAGGACTATTGGAGCGGTCCGCTCAGGATGGCCGCTGGACTTCCGGCCGGGTACAACGCAGACCCGCAGGACAAGAGCACGATGAGTTTCCGCGATAACTTCACCGGCTTCTGGAACATCTGGAAGCACGAGATCGTTCAACGCGACTACGCACTTCTCGACCAGATCCATCCGAACCGCATCAGGACGGTCGAGGAGTGGCTCCGACGTGAAGACCAACTGGGCCAAGCACTTGGCCATGGAACCCTGTGGGAGAGGGTGCAGCCTGAAAATCAGGCCAAGCGGCCGCCGATCCTCAAGCTGAGCGAAGATCGCCGCAAGGGCCGGCTCTAGGCGCTAGCTTCGTGCGCCATGCACTTCAAGACGCCTTTTCTGTTTCGGAGCAAGGTTCGAGATGAATGGTGTTCTACCGCAGCATGGCCGGTCCATCGGGCAACCCCGCCATCGCGGCAGCAGCCTCCAGTGCCTGGTCGCGTTGGCGTGCGTCGTCGGGGTCGTCTGACATCTCTGCCCTGTCAATGATCGACAGCAGAAGGCGCAGGTCGTTCACACGCATGCCTTCTTCCGGCTGCACTGTGTCGGACTCCAGTTTGGCCATGAGGTAGCGCTGCACGTGCGTCGACTGCCGAGCGCTCTGACCGACCGATGCACGGGTGCGCGTACCGTCTTCGTAGGAAATGTCGGTCGAAGCATTGGCTTGGTCGTTGATCTGCACGAACTCGTAGAACTGAGATTCCTTCGCTGCCGTGAGCAGGAGTTGAGCGCCCGGCGACAGCGCCCGGTGAAAGCTTGCATCCAGTTCGGCTTGCCGGTCTTGATGGATGGTCCGGTTGCGCGGGTCCTTGCCCGACACGCTTGTCTTCTGCGACAGCGTGTACCTGAAGGTATCGACCTCGTCCGGGCGCATCGGGTTCGATGCATCCGGCACCTGCGTCATCGATGCATTGAAGTCGGCCAGGCCACTGAGCAAGCCATGGTCGCCAGCATTGAGCGAAATCGCTGTCGGCGCCTCGCGGCCCGGCAGCGCAGTCTTCTCGCCGTAGTTGCTGTTCAGCTGCGAGAACGCATCCTTGAACATCGAGACCAGGGCAGCGTCACCCCGGCCGCGGCTGCCTGCCATGTCCACTTGCTGCAAATACCGTGCAATGGCTCGCGCTTGCTGCGGGGCACTGCCGAGGATGGCCGGCTGCGATAAGTCGACGTCGACCTTCACTGTGCCGGAAGGTCCGGAAGCGCTCAGGGCGCGCGTTCTCGAGTCGGCATGAAAATCCACTGCCTGTATCGCGCCCTTGCCATCAGTCCTCAGGCTCGCCTTGAAATCAATGGACAGCAGCTCTTTGGTATTGAAATTGGTCAAGCCTTCGAGGGCGAGCTTTGGGGGCAGGGCATTCAAGCCGTCGATGGCCTCTTGGAACGCGCCCGAGAGGTCTGCGAGAGCCTTGCGCTCGGACTCATTGAGCTCGCCGCCGGAAACCGCTACCTGTACCGCCATGCCGTCGGCCTGGCTGGCCAGGCTCAGCTCGACCGTGGCACCGCCGGTAGTCTTGATCGACAAATTGATCTGATTGTCGGCTGCGGCCAGCAGGTCAGCCGGCGCTACGGCGGACGCACCTGGTGTCGCAAACGTCACCGATTGAGAGAAGTCGTCGACATCGGTCTCGAAGCGCTTCAGCATTGCCGCGCCCAGGCCGCTGAAACGCGCCGTGAGAGAGGGCAGGCCGAAGTTGCCAGCCATCAAGGACGAAACGGCGTCGTCGGTGGGCCGCGACCAAGCGGTTGTGGTGGATCCGAAGATTGTGTAGGTCTGAATGTCAGCCGGGGTGGGTGCTCGACTCAGGCTGACCAATACTGCCGACGCAGGGGACTTCGGTGTCACTTGCGCTGACGAAGTCTTCGCGAGCGTCGACAGCGGCGTGGCTCGCGAAACGCTTACAGCGGCGGGCGCTGCATAAAGGCCGGATGCGCTCGGGGTGACGTTCACTCTGGATTCCATTCAAAGGGGAGCAGCCAGTGGCTGCAGGCAATCTTCCTTATCGGCAGTGGCGCGCATTTCTTAAGAGCCGAGAACTCGATTTGAAGAAGGTCTGAACAGCGTTTGCGATGGCCGGTGCCACGCCCGCCATCCCCACCTCACCCAGTCCTTTGGCGCCCGGCGAGTTGAAGCGTGTGTCGGGCTTGCCGACGAAGTCGACCTGAATGCGGCCCATGTCTGCAGCCACGGGCAGCACGTACTCGGCAAGGTCGGTGTCGAGATAGCCTCCGTAGCGCGGTCGACCTCGCTGACCTCGCTAGCGGCTCTAGCCGAACAAGGACCGGGAACAAAACGCGGAACAAATAGGCGAGGGGCTCGACGGCGAAGGCTTGAAGAGCGATTTTTTGAGGTGGCGCGGTAAAGCAGCTGAATGGAGGCACGGCAACCCCTTGCCGACGAGCCAGCAGCCTCTATCGCAGACCCATGATCGTCCCGCCCATTTGCCGGTGTTCGCCGCGGTCTCCCGCCGATGCCTACTCGATGCCGTACTGCGTCAGCTTCCGGTACAGCAGCTGGCGGTGGATGCCGAGGCGCCGCGCCGCTTCGGCGCGATTGCCCTGCGCCTGGGCGAGCGCGTTCTCGATCAGCAGCCGCTCGAGCCGTTCGACTGTGCTCGGCAGGTCGCCTTCCAGCCAGTCGGCCGGCAGGGTCTGCGCGCCCTGCGTCGGGCGTGCCTGGCCGAGCACCAGGTCCAGGTCGGCGCTGCCGATCACACGGTGCCGCACCAGCGCCTGGCAGCGCTCCATCACATTGCGCAGCTCGCGCACGTTGCCCGGCCAGGGCTGGCGCAGCAGCGACTGCGCGGCCTCGGTGGACAGGGCCTTGGGCGCATCGGGCGCGGCCGCGCGGCGCAGGAAATGCT
>DATCRS010000180.1:0-10776 GCA_036568845.1 Devosia sp.
AGTCTCCATCGGGCACGCGGTCACCGCCGATTCCCTCATCTACGGCATGGCCGAGACGGTAAAAAAGTATAAAGCCGCCTGTGCCTGAACCGCATGAAATCCGACATGACACTGCAACCGCCGGTTAGGGGAGCGGTGGACAGATGCGCCGCGGCCCTTTTTCCGGCCGCATGTTGGAGCATAGTGAGGCGATGGGAATAGCTGCACTGAAACTGAGCGAGTCGTTCGTGGCGCAGGCGGCGGACGACATCAACGAGGCGCTGGTGGTCTATACCGGCTTTGGCAAGTCGCCGTTTCCGCGCGCCCGCGGCAACGATCTCGTCACCCGCTACGGCGCCGATGCCGGAGCCGAGCTCAAGGCGCGCATCCTCGCGCTGATGGAAGAGCTGCAGCAGACGGTGCTCGAGGAAACCCGCTCGAGAAAGAGCGTCACCGAGCGCGCTATCGAGCAATTGCGTCCGCACCACCCCGAACTCGACGAAACCGGACTCAAGGCGCTGGCCTGGACCTTCTCGTTCGGCCTCCGCTAGTGATGCCGCTCCCGCCGGCGGGCCGGAGAGCTCGTTTTTGGCGTTCGCTTCCATCGAACGATCCATTTCGCCGAAAGCCCCCTAAAACGCCGGAGCCGACCCCAGCCGGACGCCGCGGAAGCCGCTAACGCCCGCGCGGCGGAAACGCACCCCGCGGTGCGTCGGAAACAGGGGTGATACCGGCTGCCATACCTGTGCCCCCGTCCCCTTCCGGTGCCTGCTTGCGGGTCGGACTTAAAGGCACATATAGGCACCCAGTTCCTCTTTGATACTGGAGTGCAATAAATGTCCAAGCCCAAGATCGGCGTCATCATCGGCTCGATCCGCCCCAACCGTTTCGGCGACAAGCCGGCCAAGTGGATCGCCGAGCTGGCCCAGCAGAGCGGCCATTTCGATGTCGAGATCGTCGATCTCGCCGACTATCCGCTGCCGCTCTTCGATGCGCCGGCCTCGGATTTCTGGATGCCGACCCCCAACGAGGTCGCCGCCCGCTGGCAGGCCAAGCTCAACGAGTTCGACGGCTACATCGTCGTCACGGCCGAGTACAATCGCTCGGTGCCGGGTGCGCTCAAGAATGCCATCGACTGGGCCTATAAGCCGTTCATGAAGAAGGCCGTGGCCTATGTGTCCTATGGCTCGGTGGGCGGCGCCCGTGCGGTCGAGCACCTGCGCAACATCATGACCGAAGTGCAGGCCGTTTCCGTCCGCCACGGCGTCCATATCGGCGGCTCGGATTTCATGCCGATCATGTTCGGCCAGAAGACCTGGGAAGAGACGGCCCCGAACTTCGTGCCGTTCACCGGCGAGCTCATCGAGAACCTCGCCTGGTGGACCAACGCCACCCGCGCCGCGCGCCAGGCCGATGCGGCGCAGGCCGCGCAGGCGGCGTAAACCATCCCATGCTGGGATAGACCGGGGGCCTCCTCTCCTTTCACCTCCGGCCAGAGGGCGGCGACTCGCAGCGCCGCCCTTTTTGCGTCCCCGCCATGCCACCTTCGCGACCGATTTGGGTTGTCTGTGGGATGGCGGAGGTGTAGACACCCCGCCACCCAGTCAACGGGTGAGCAGAAGGCATATGGCGCAAACGACTTCGCCCGGCGATCTTGCCGGTGCAGGGGCGACCGAACCGGCCGGCCACGCGAAAAACCTCCCAATTCTCATTCTCGGTGCACTCGGGGTCGTCTACGGCGACATCGGCACAAGTCCGCTCTATGCCTTCCGCGAGGCGCTGCATGCCGCTGGCGGGGTGACGACGCCGCGCGAAATCCTCGGGCTGCTGTCGCTCATCGTCTGGGCGCTGACCACCATCGTCACGATCAAGTATGTCGCCTTCGTGCTCAGGGCCGACAACAAGGGCGAGGGCGGAACGCTGTCGCTGATGACCCTCGCCAGCAATGCGTTCGCCAGGCGGCCCGTGTGGATCCTGGCGCTGGGCCTCGTCGGCGGATCGCTGTTCCTGGGCGATGCCATCATCACGCCGGCCATTTCGGTTCTTTCTGCTGTTGAGGGCCTCGAAGTGGTCCAGCCGCAGCTGGAACAGTGGGTGGTGCCGCTGACCATCGCCATCCTGCTGGCGCTTTTCATGGTGCAGCGCTTCGGCACGGCAAATGTGTCGGTGGTCTTCGGGCCGATCACTGCCGTGTGGTTCCTGGCGCTAGGCGTCTCCGGCCTTGTGCACATCATCGACGAACCCACCGTGCTGATGGCTCTCGACCCGTCGCGTGCCGTGATGTTCCTCTACAATCACTACGGCATTTCGCTGCTGGTGCTGGGGGCGGTGTTCCTTGCCGTTACCGGCGCCGAGGCGCTTTACGTCGACCTCGGGCATTTTGGACGGCGGCCGATCATCCTGGCGTGGCTGTTCCTGGTCTTCCCGTGCCTCTTGCTCAACTATTTCGGGCAGGGCGCTTTCGTGCTCGGGCATATCGGCCATGTCGAGAACCCGTTCTTCCAGATGCAGCCGGACTGGGCGCTGTTGCCGATGGTGGGGCTGGCGACCGCCGCCACCGTCATTGCCAGTCAGGCCGTGATCACCGGCGCCTACTCGCTGGTCCGCCAGGCCATGCACCTCAATTTCCTGCCGCGCCTCGAGGTGCGACACACGTCCGAGGACGTTGCCGGGCAGATCTACATGCCGCAGGTCAACGGGCTGCTGCTGATCGCGGTGCTGCTGCTGGTGGTCGGGTTTCGGAGCTCGAGCGCCTTGTCGGCGGCCTATGGCATCGCCGTCACCGGCGAGATGCTCGTCACCGCCATCCTGCTGTTCGTCGTCATGTGGCGGCTGTGGAAGTGGAGCCTCTGGCTCGCGGCGCTGGTGATCGTCCCGCTGCTGATCATCGACTTTTCGTTCTTCTTCGCCAACCTCATCAAGTTCACCCAAGGCGGGTGGGTTCCCGCCGTGGTCGCGACCATGCTGGCATCGGTTATGACGATCTGGATGCTGGGCCGCCGGCGGCTTTCCGAAAAGACCCGCCGCGATGAGGTGCCGCTGGAGTTCCTCGTCGAAAATCTCGCCAAGAAGAAACCCAACACCGTGCCTGGCACTGCTGTGTTTCTCACCAGCGACATCGAGGGTGCACCCACCGCGCTGCTCCACAGCCTCAAGCACTACAAGGTGTTACACGAGCAGAACGTCATCCTCACCGTGGTCACCTCGGACAGGCCGCGGATGCCAGACGACGAGAAGGTACGCATCGACGCCTTCAACGACCTTTTCTATCGGGTGACGATTACCTTTGGGTACATGGAGACGCCCAACATTCCCAAGGCGCTGGTGCTGGCGCGAAAGCTGGGCTGGAAGTTCGACATCATGTCCACGTCGTTCTTCCTCAGCCGCCGGGTGCTGAAGCCGTCCCCGAAAGGCGGCATGCCATTGTGGATGGACCGGGTCTTCATTGCCCTTGCGCGGAACGCCACCGACGCCACGGAATACTTCCACATCCCCACCGGGCGCGTGGTGGAAATCGGCACGCAGGTGATCCTCTAGCGGCCACGAGCGCCGAATGCCGAGCGGGAGGAATCGGTTGGGCAGGGACGCTCCAGCACTGCTTGAGGCGACATGAGCACCCGGGCGCACGTGCTGATCGTCGGCGCCTCAGGGACGTTCGGGAGCCGGCTGGCGCGGCTGCTGGCCCGCCGGCAGGCATTCCGGCTGAGCCTCGGCGGACGGGACGAGACCAAGGTCAAGCCGTTGCAGGCCGAGCTGCGCGCGATCGATCCGCAGGGCGAGCATGCCTTCGTGATGATGGATCGCAACAAGGTCAGCGCCGATCGGCTTCGCGAGATTGGCAGCTGGATCGTCGTCGACTGTGCCGGGCCATTCCAGGGCAGCGGCACGGCGCTGATCGAGGCCGCGATCGCGGCGCGCTGCCACTATATCGATCTCGCCGACAGCCGCGCCTTCGTCGCCGATATCAAGCGCTTCGACGGGGCGGCGCGGGCGCAGAGCGTCGGTGTCTTCACCGGCGCCAGCTCGACACCGGCCCTCACCCATGCGGTGCTTGCCACGCTGACCGCCGGCTGGCGGCAGATCGACACCATCGACATTGCCATCGTACCGGGTAACCGCACGCCGAAGGGGCGCTCGGTTGTGGAAGGCATCCTGAGCTGGGTCGGCCAGAAGGTGCGGGTGTTCAACGAAGGCCAGTGGCAGGAGCGTCGCGGCTGGAGCGGCACGCATCTGGCGCATGTCGAGGGGCTGACGCCGCGGCGTGCGGCGCTGGCAGACGTTCCCGATCTCGACCTTCTGGTCGCGCGTTTCCAGCCGCGGGTTCGCGCCCGCTTCGATGCCGGCATGGAGCTCTGGCTGCTGCACTGGCTCATCGGGCTGAGCGGCGCCTGCGTGCGCCTGCGGCTGGTGCGGTCCGCGAAACTCTTCACCGGTCTCGGCACCTGGATCGCCCTGCGGCTCGACCGGTTCGGCACCGACTCGGGCGGCATGGTGATCGAAGTGACCGGCCTCGATCAGCGGCTCGAACCCAAGATGGTGCGCTGGTCGCTCAGGGCCGAGAAGGGCGACGGTCCCTACGTACCGGCAATTCCGGCAGCAGCGACGATCTGGGCGGTCGCCAAGGGGCAGGCGATGACTGGGGCGCGGGCGGCCACCGGGGTTCTCACGATCGAAGCGCTGAAGCCGTGGTTCGACGGCCTCGCGATCACCACCCGGACCTCGTCGTTCAAGCGCGAGGTGCCGCTGTTTGCGCGAGTGATGGGACGCGACTTTGTGAGCCTGCCGGAGGTCACGCGCCGGTTGCATCGCGGCCGGCCGGCCATGCTCGCCGAGGGCGAAGCCGCCGTGGTGGGCGCGAGGAACGCCGTCGGCCGACTTGTGGCGAAGCTCTTCGGACTGCCCGCGGAGGCGTCGCGCGTACCGGTCAGGGTGCTGATCGAGTCCCGCGACGGACGCGAGTACTGGACGCGCTTCTTCGATGGCCGCCCGATGCGCTCGGTGATGCAGCGCGTCGGCGACGGCATCGTCGAAGAGCGCTTCGGACCGGTCGCCATCAAGATGGTGCTGGTCGCGCGTCCCGATGGGCTCGACATGGTGCCGAGTTCAGGCCGCATCGGTTCCGTGCCGATACCATCGTTCCTGCTGCCGGCCATCAAGGCCGAGGAGCGCACCGAGGGTGCGCACCGCCACCGCTTCGATGTCGAAATCGGCCTGCCGCTGATCGGTCGGCTGGTCGCCTATCGCGGCTATCTCGAACTTTAGCGCTTGCCGTAAGCCCGGAGAAAGGTGCGAACGCCGTTGCGGGCCGCTGCTTCGATCTGGTCCTCGGTGGCGCTGGCGCCCGGTCCCACCGGCAGGTCGGCGCCGATCAAGGCCGTGAACTGGCGCGCCGCCAGCTCCGGGTCGTCGGCTTCGATGTGGCCGGAGCGGGCAAGACGTGCCAGGCACGCGGCGACCGCCGGCCAGTTCTTGCCCGGACCATAGTCCTTCCAGGTCTCGAACAGCTCGGGATAGCGGCCGCCCTCGTTCTCGATCAACCGACGCAGGGCGCGGGCATCGGCGTCACAGACGCAGTTGCGCGTGAGTCGCATCGCGAAGTCGACGAGTTCGCTCTCGACGTCCTCGGGCTCTGCAGGAAAGCTGGCGAGCGTCTCCATGATACGCGCGCTCGAGCGTTCGGTGATGCTGCGCACCACCTCGGCGAAGACCCTCTCCTTGTCGCCGAGCTGGTTGTAGATCGTCTGCCGTGAGACATTCGCCTCCTCGGCGATGGCGTCGATGCTGGCGCCGGTGAACCCGTCCCTGACGAACACGGCGGTGGCCGCCGAAATGATGGCACAGCGCTTGTTGTAATTGCCCCGCAAGGTAGGGCTGCGGGCAGGGTCGTGGCTCAATTCCATGGCCGCAGGGTAATTGCACTTGACGAAATGGACAAGAGTGTCCAAAAGTCATTTTGACAACAGTGTCCAATTTTATGGGCATGTCCGTCACAATCGGACAGCATGGGCGGGTATCCCGTCGGGACAGGCAAACGACGCGCGGGGGTGAGACGCGCGCGCTGGATCGACTTCCGCCGTGCGGGTCCGGGGCGCGTTGGGCGCCTTTTGGATTTCAACACAAGCAGTTCCGGGAGATCTGCTATGAACACAAGACTCATCAAGATGGCCGTCGTACTCGGCCTGTTGTCGGTGATCGGCCCCGTCGCCATCGACATGTACCTGCCGGCACTGCCGGAGATCGGCGGCCAGCTGGACGCCAGCCTCAGCGCGGTGCAGCTGAGCCTTATGGCCTTCATGGCCGCCTTCGCCATCGGTCAGCTGATTTATGGGCCGATCAGCGACATGGTCGGCCGCAAGCCACCGCTCTATGCGGGCACGGCGCTGTTCATCGCGGCCTCGGTCGGCTGCGCCGTGGCGCCCAGCATCGAGTGGTTGATCGTGTGCCGGTTCCTGCAGGGTATCGGCGGGTGTGCCTCGATGTCCCTGCCGCGCGCCATCGTGCGCGACGAATATACGGGAGCCGAGGCGGCGCAGCTGTTCAGCCTCATCATGCTGGTGTTCTCGATCTCGCCCATCCTGGCCCCGCTGTCAGGGAGTGTCGTTATCGCCTTCGGCGAATGGCGCCTGCTGTTCTGGGTGATGGCCGTGGTCGGCACGATAGGGCTCGTATTGTCGGTCGTGGCGCTGCGGGAGACGCGGCCCAGGCATCTGCGTACCGAATCGAGCTTGGCCGGTGCCCTGCGCGCCTATGGGCAGCTGATGGTGGACTGGAACTTCATCGGACTTACCCTGATCGGCGGCTTCGGCATGGCGAGCTTCATGGGCTTTCTGGGCAATTCGAGCTTCGTCTATATCGAGCACTACGGGCTGACCCCGACGCAATACAGCCTCGCCTTCTCGGTCAATGCCGTGTCGTTCTTCGCCGTGTCGCAGACCAGCGGATTCATGGTGAAGCGCTTCGGCCTGCAGCGGGTGGTGCGCACCTCGGTCGTCGGATTCGCCGTTTCCATGCTGGCGCTGGCGGCGATCTTTGCGACCGGCGTCGACAACATCTGGGTGCTGGCGGCCTTCATGTTCATCGCCTTCGGCTTTCTCGGCCTGGTCCTGCCGACCACCGGGGTCCTGGCGATGGAGGATCACGGCGAGAATGCCGGCACCGCCGCGGCTCTCATGGGCACCCTGCAGATGGTGATGGGTTCGGTTTCGATGGGCATCGTCGGCGCTTTTCACAACGGCACGGCGATGCCAATGGTGATCGGCTTTGCGATCTGCGCGGTGCTGGCGTTCGTGTTGACCCAGATCACCATCCGGACGGCGTCCACCCCCGCGGTCGGTGCCCCGGCGGAATAGTCCGTCCTGTCCGGGCACCTCAAGGGCGCGGGAGCGATCCTGCGCCCTTTCGTTTTCGGCTCAGCCCTTGGGAACGTCCGGGCAGACGAACGGCACCTTCGCCGCGATGTAGCGCTCCTCGACCATGTCGGCGCCGAGCTTGAGCTGCAGCAAAAGCTCGTCATTGCTGACCGAGACGATGGACGCGGCGATGTCCGTGCCGTCCTCGTTCCAGGAGAGAGCGGCGTCGCCCGTCATGGTCCAGTTGGAGAGCCTGTGGGTCTCCCAGCAGGAGTCCTGCACCAGCGTGCCGTCGGAGAGAAAGATGCGCATGACGCCCGGCAGGTCGCTGCCGCCGTCCTCCTTCACCCACACCCTGTTGGTGAAGCTGCGCTTCAACGGCGTCTCGGCGGGGGCGTCGGAGGCGTCCGTCGTGGTCTCCTCCGCCATGGCGGGGACATCGATGCAGGGGCTCACGCCCCAGACGGCAAGGAGAGCAAAGAGGGCGGTCTTGGTCGTCACGGATCGTCTCCCCGGTTCGTCTTCCGGCAGATGGGAGCAGCAGAGCAGCCGCACAAGGCTGGCTGCGAAATAAGGTGGCGATACGGCGAATCTCTCAGTCGCCTCCCTCCCCACAAGGGGAGGGAGATCCGACTGCAAACGCTGCGCTCACCCCACCCGAATCCCCAGTGCCCTGTCCTTGTCCTTGATGCGGCCTCGGGCCTGCTTGGGCCAGAGGTCGTAGGCGTCGCCGCCGCCATCGAGGATGTGATGCGCATGCAGCGGCCAGTTCGGGTCTTCGAGCGCGCCGCGGGCAAAGGCCACCATGTCGGCCTCACCCGAGGTGACGATCCGCTCGGCGTCTTCCGGCTCGCTGATCAGCCCCACCGCGATGCTCTTGACGCCGGCATGCTTCAGCGCGCTCGCCAGCGGCACCTGATAGAGCGGGGCGGGCTTCAGGCCGTAGCCCTCGAAGCCGCCGGACGAAGCATGCACCGCATCGATGCCGATCTTTTCGAGCTCCAGCGCCAGCGCCACCGAATCCTCGATGGCCCAGCCACCCGGGCTGCCGTCGGTCACCGAGAGCCGCATGAAGAGCGGCTTGTCCGCCGGCCAGGCGGCCCGCACGGCGCGAGCGACCTCGAGCGCAAATCGCATGCGGTTCTCGCGGTTGCCGCCGTATTCGTCGGTCCGGTGATTGGCGAGTGGCGAGAGGAACTGGCTGATGAGATAGCCATGCGCGCCATGAATCTCGACCACATCGAAGCCGGCCTTGTCGGCCCGCACCGCGGCATCGGCGAAGGCTTGTACGGTGGCCTTGATCTCCTCGAGGGTCAGCGCATGCGGCGTCTGGAAATTCGGGTTGGTCTTGGAATGGGGCTCGGCGCTGGGCGCCACCGGCACCCAGGTCTCGAAGCCGTAGAGCGCCTTTTCCTCGTCGGTCTCGTTGAAGTCGCCGCGCCACCAGATCGGCGTCGCCGCCTTCCGCCCGGCATGGCCGAGCTGGATGCCGGCGGCGGTGCCCTGGGAGTGGAGGAAATCGACGATGTGCGCGAGCGGAGCGATCTGCTCGTCCGACCAGAGGCCGAGATCGCCGTAGGAAATGCGCCCCTCCGGCACGACGCCGGTCGCTTCGACAATGACGAGCCCGAAGCCGCCCAGCGCGAAGCGTCCCAAATGTACCAGGTGCCAGTCATTGGCCATGCCGCCAACGGCGGAATACTGGCACATCGGCGCAACCACCGTGCGGTTGCGGAGGGTGAGGCCGCGGAGCGTCAACGGCGAGAAGAGTTCGGACATTTGGACGTCTTGCTGCTGTGGAGGTGCCCGATATGTGGCACCAACCGCTTCCATCGGCAAGTGACGATGGAAGCAAACGCGCTGTCTACGACCAATGGACGATGCGCCGCTAGAGCCGGGTCGCAGCGTAGGCTTCGGTCACATAGGGGTAGGTGACATCGGGCTTGCCGGCTAGATCGGGGTGAGCGGCAATGAGATCGCGCAAGCGGCGCGCCACCTGTTCGCGCTCCTCGTCCGGGAGCTTGGCGATGAAGCTGGTCGAGAGCGTGCGGTTGACGATCACGTCCTCCGGCGTACCGGTGTGCTCATAGGCGAAGCGCTGCAGGTCGAGGGGCGATAGCGTCGGAACCGGGAACGCTTCTTTCCACGTGCCCTTGTAGGCCCGCGGTGCGTCGCCCTCATAGGGCCGGATGATCTCGCTGATGGCCTCGACCCACGGGCGGGCCTCGTCGCGCATGTTCCAGATCAGTCCGAGCCGGCCGCCTGGCTTCAGCACGCGGGATATTTCGATCAAGGCTGCCTTGGTGGCGAACCAGTGGAAGGCCTGCGCGCAGAGTACGACATCCACCGACGCATCGGGCAGGGGGATGGCCTCCGCCGTTCCCGCTACCGCCTGCACCTGGGGCAGGGCGGCGATGAGTTTCGCCCGCATTCCCTCTACCGGCTCGACGGCGATCACGGTTGCGCCTGTCGCCGCGAGGTAGCGGGTGAACTTTCCCGTTCCGGCACCGAGGTCGAGCACGGTCTTGCCCGACGCGAGGCCCAGCGTGCCGGTGAGCCACCCGGCCACCTCGGCCGGATAGTCGGGACGCCCCCGCTCGTAGGCGGTAGCCCCGGCCTCGAATCCATGAGCGGCAGCGTGAATGTCCGACATGGCCGCTGCATACCCCTCGGGATGCGCGGCGTCGAGGCCTAGCTGTTGACCGTGTATCGCGTGATGCCGCCGGGGGCGACGGTCATGCGCTGGCGGGCTTCTCCCACCGCGAAGGCTCCGGCATCGACGTCCCAGCAACCGGCTGAAACGGTGAACGGCCGCGATCCGCCGATCGGGATTACTTCGGTCTCGCCAAGCCGGTCGAGGCCATAGGTCGAGGCGTCGCATTCGGAAATCAGCACGACGTCGATGACGTAGTTGGTGTTGTTGACCACCTCGATCGTGCCCGTCGCCTGGCCCGGACGGATGAGATCGCCGCCTGTGATCATGCTCGAGCAGGCGCCGAGCGCGGCCGTGCAAACGAGCGCCAGGGCGCTCCGGATCGCAGTCTTCATGATCTTCCCCTCATGGCCGGCCGCATGTGCCCGCGCCCTCTCCCCGGTCGAAAGCTAACAGCGAGACGGGATCGTCTCAAGTTGAAGACGACTGCCGGGGCGACGAGGCCTGGCTGGGCGGCTATTTCTGGCGCGCCTCTGGCGAAAGGCAGTTGATCGCCGCCGCCGTTGCGGCAATGAATGACGCCGGGAATGCAAGGAGGGTCAGGTGCAAGCCGGTGAGATCATCTGGTTCTTGGCGGGGATCGGGCTCGGGCTCACCCTTGCCATGGGGCTGCTCGCGGTCATGGCGCTGCTGGATCGGAGCCGCGGCTCGGCCGACCCCGAAGAGATCGCTTCGCCCGAGGATGCTGGCCAGCAGCCGATGCCCGTTCCCCGGCGCAAGGTGCGGCCGGTCCCC
>DATCRS010000181.1:0-3030 GCA_036568845.1 Devosia sp.
CGGCTGGTCTACGCGACATGCTCCATGCTGTCCGGGGAGAATGAGGACCAGGTGGCCAATTTCCTGGCGGCGCATCCCGCTTTTCGCGTAGTGCCGCTCAGCGAGGCGGCGCCGCAGCTGACGAACTCATCTCATCCGGACTACCTGTCGCTGACGCCCGCACGCAACGACACCGACGGCTTCTTTGCCGCCATCATGCAGCGGGAAGACGCGCCCCCTGGCGGGGCCGCCGATAGCCATTCGCGATCCATTTCCTGAATGACCCATTCGAATGGGGCCGAAGAACGAACCCGCTACGCGGGAGGGCGCCTGGGGTTGAGGTAGAGATCACGAGCCGGACGTCGCGCTCGCATTGAGGGTGGTTCGGCAGCGGCAGAGCATCACGGGCTTCTTCAACAAGGAGCCTGACCATGCCCTATCCTGTTCTTGCTGCACCTGTCAGTCCACTGCGTCAGCGGCTGATCGACGACATGAACATGCGGCGTTTCTCACAGGAGACGCAGCGCAACTATCTCCGCGACATCGGACGCCTGGCGACGTTCCTCGGCCGGTCGCCGGATACAGCGACCACCGACGACCTGCGCCGGTTCCAGATCGAGCAGCAGGACGACGGCGTGCCGGTGCCGACGATGAACAGCATCGTGTCGGCGCTGCGCTTCTTCTTCACGCATACGGTCGATCGTCCCGATCTGGCGCGCAAGCTCGTCCGGCTGGCGCACCCGCGCAAGCTGCCGGTGGTCTTGAGCCGCGACGAGGTCGCCCGGCTGCTCAACGCCACCACCTGCCTCAAGCACCAGGCCGCGCTGTCGGTCGCCTATGGCGCCGGCTTGCGCGTCGCCGAGGTCTCGGCGCTGAAGGTCGCCGACATCGACAGCGAGCGCATGCTGCTCCGGGTGGAGCGCGGCAAGGGCGGGCGATACCGCAACGCCATGCTGTCGCAAGACCTGCTCTTGTTGCTGCGCCAGTGGTGGAAGGTCGGACGCCAGCAGGGGGTGATGCATCGCGACGGCTGGCTGTTCCCGGGGCAGCATGCGATGAAGCCGATCAGCACCCGCCAGCTCTATCGCGTCGTCGTCGAGGCGGCACAGGCCGCCGACATCGCCAAGCGGGTCGGACCGCACACGCTGCGTCACAGCTTCGCCACCCACCTGCTGGAGGACGGCACCGACATCCGGATCATCCAGGTCCTGCTCGGGCACGCCAAGCTCAACAGCACCGCCTTCTACACCAAGGTTGCCACCCGCACGGTGCGCACCGTCACGAGCCCGCTCGACAAGCTTGGCCTCTTCAAGCCGGAAGGGATCTCACCCGACGGCTGAGCGTGCGCGCCTCGATCGAGGTTGCCGACATCTTCCGCACTGCCGGGCCCGCCTACCGGGCCGCCCATGCCGGGCATCTGAGCCTCGCCGAGCTCAAGGTCATGTCGGCGATCGAGCACTGCCGCACCGCGGCCCTTGGCGGTCACGTCGAGGCCTGCGAGGACTGCGGCCAGTGGCGCATCGCCTACAACTCCTGCCGCAACCGGCACTGCCCGAAGTGTCAGGGTGCGGCCGCACGGACATGGTTGGCCGAGCGCCAGGCCGACCTGCTGCCGGTCGGCTACTTCCACGTCGTGTTCACGCTGCCCGCCGAGGTCGCCGACATCGCCTTCCACAACAAGGCGCTGGTCTACGACCTGCTGTTCCGCGCCGCGTCGGAGACGATGCTGACCATCGCGGCGGATCGGAAGCATCTCGGCGCGCGCATCGGCATCACCGCCGTGCTCCACACCTGGGGTTCGGCGATGACCCACCATCCCCATGTGCACATGATCGTGCCGGGCGGCGGCATCGCGCCGGACGCAAGCCGGTGGATTTCGTCGCGTCCGGCCTTCCTGCTGCCGGTGAGGGTACTCGGCAAGCTGTTCCGCCGCCTGTTCCTCACCCCTCTGGTCGCGCTACGCGACGCCGGCCGGCTCGTCTTCTTCGGATCGATGGCGCACCTCACCGACCGGCGGGCATTCCTGCGCCACCTGTCGCCGGTCAGGAGGAAGCGCTGGGTGGTCTACGCCAAGGCACCCTTCGCCGGCCCGGAGGCGGTGCTCGCCTACCTGTCGCGCTACACCCACCGGGTCGCGATCTCGAACAGCCGCCTCATCCGTTTCGACGAGAGCGGCGTCACCTTCCGCTATAAAGACTACCGCCGCGGTGGCGCCGACCGGCAGCAGCTCATGACGCTCGCCACCGACGAGTTCATCCGCCGCTTCCTGCTGCACGTCCTGCCGCGCGGCTTCCATCGCATCCGACACTACGGCCTGCTTGCCGGCTCCGCTCGCAAGGCCAGCCTCGCGATTGCTCGCGAACTCCTGAACGTCGCCGCACCGTCCGATGACGACACCACGGAGGAAACGGACGACTTCCGCCCGCCATGCCCCTGCTGTGGCGGCCGCATGATCATCATCGAGACCTTCGAACGATGGAGGCAGCCGCGCGGGCCGCCGGGCGCACGGACGACAAACCGGGAGACCGCCCCATGACCCGGCATGGCATGATCCAGTCTCAAGTCGTAGGCGCACAGCCTCCGGCACCGGATCCACGCCTGTCCATGGTGATCATCAACGCCGGCAGAGCCGCGGCCAGCCGCGTGCCGGGCCGACAACATCGCCTGGAGGCGCATCGAAGCGGCCTGTCGGCATCCATCTCCGCCCTCCTTGGCGAGGTCCCAGCCATCGCCGACATCAGCCGCAAATCGAAATCCCCATAGCCGTCGCCTGTGGCCCGCGGGTTCCTTCCTCGGGGACTTTCGTACGCCTGCCGGCGCCCGAAACTCTTCACGATAGCGGGTCGGCGGCTTTGAGGCATAATAGCCAGAAGCGGACGATGAGACACGCCGCTTGCCTACCAGTGAACTGACCCAACGCAGTCAGGCTCAGGTCGCTCGGTCCGCGAAGTCTTCAGACAGCTGCTATCGGCATTGCAACCAGGACGGAGCCGCCTTCCACCTTCGCAGGATAGGTTCGCAGATTTATGCAGGGCGGTGGGCGCGTGGCCG
>DATCRS010000182.1:0-2233 GCA_036568845.1 Devosia sp.
CGGTTGCTGGAATTGCCGTCGCGGTTGCCCTCGCCATTGGCTTCATTGTGCTTGTCGTTGTAGCTCGCCCAATCGTTCAGCGTGAAGCCGTCATGCGCCGTGATGAAGTTGACGCTGGCCCATGAGCGACGGCCGCCCCAGCGGCCGAAGATGTCGCCGGAGCCAAGCAGCCGCGCGGCCAGCGCGGATGGCGGCGCTTCGCCGCGCCAATAGTCGCGCACCGTGTCGCGGTACTTGTCATTCCACTCGGCCCAGCCGGGCGGGAAGCCGCCGACCTGATAGCCGCCGGGGCCGCAGTCCCAGGGCTCGGCGATCAGCTTGACGGTCGAGAGCAACGGATCCTGGTCCATCGCCTTCAAAAATCCGCTCTGCTCGTCGAAGCCGTAGACCTCACGGGCGAGAATGGTGCCGAGATCGAAGCGGAAGCCGTCGATGTGCATATGGCCCGCCCAGTAGCGCAAGCTGTCCATCACCATCTGGATCACGCGCGGATGGGACAGGTTGACGGTGTTTCCGGTGCCGGTGTCGTTGATGTAATAGCGCTTGCGGTCGGGCAGGAGGCGATAATAGCTCGCATTGTCGATGCCCTTGAAGGACAGCGTCGGCCCGAGCTCATTGCCTTCGGCGGTGTGGTTGTAGACGACGTCGAGGATCACCTCGAGCCCGGCACCGTGCAGCTTCGAGACCATCTCCTTGAATTCGCGCAAGGAGTTCGGCACGTCGGAGGCGTAGCGCGGGTCGGGTGCGAAGAAGCCGATGGTGTTGTAGCCCCAGTAATTGACCAGGTTCTTCTTCAGAAGATTGTCGTCGTTGATGAAGGAGTGCACGGGTAAGAGCTCGATCGAGGTCACGCCGAGCGAGGTCAGATGCGCGATCATCTCGGGCGACGCGAAGCCGGCATAGGTGCCGCGCAGGTTTTCCGGTACCGCAGGATGCTTCTTGGTAAAACCCTTGACGTGGGTCTCGTAGAGGATGGTCTCGTCCCAGTGAACGTTCTGACGGGCCGCCTCGGCCTGCCAATCGAAATCAGGATCGACCACGACGCATTTCGGCATGAACGGCGCGCTGTCGCGTTTGTCGAAGGTGGTGTCGTCGCCCGTCTCCATGATGTAGCCGAACACGGCCGGATTCCAGGTCAGACTCCCGGCATGGGCGCGGGCATAGGGATCGAGCAGCAGCTTGTTGGGGTTGAAGCGGTGACCGGCGTCTGGCTGATAGGGCCCATGGACGCGGTAACCGTAAAAGGTGCCGGGGCCAACGCCGGCGATGTAGCCGTGGAAGACCTGGTCGGTATACTCAGGCAGCTCGAAGCGATGCGTCTCGTGATCGCCATCGTACAGGCAGACTTCCACCTTGGTGGCGTTGGCTGAAAACACCGCGAAGTTGGTGCCGTTGCCGCTCCAATGCGCGCCCAGCGGATAAGGCAGGCCTTCCTCGATGACGAAATCGGACATTGAATTCCCCCAAGCCCCGATGGCCGCGACAGCAACGCCATCGCGACCCGAATGTTTCAAACGCCCGGCCAATGTGGGCGCTGCGTGCATCAATTCGATGAAGGAAGGGCGGGTGACGCCATTGAGGCAATCGTACAGGCGAGCCGATGGCTATCTTAGCAGGGACCAATTGCACACCTATATAGGTGGGGTCATTGACCATGGATAAAGCCATGACCCCCGTTTCCATCCTGCTCAATATCCTCTGGATCCTGATCGGCGGCGCCTGGATGGCGTTCGGCTGGCTGGTGGCCGCGGTCATCATGGCCGTCACCATCATCGGCCTGCCCTGGGCGCGGGCGGCGTTCAACATCGCCGTCTACACGCTGCTGCCGTTCGGCTCGCGGGCGGTCAACCGCTACGATGTCACCGGTGTCGAGGATATCGGCACCGGCCCGCTCGGGGTGATCGGCAATATCATCTGGTTCGTGCTGGCCGGCTGGTGGCTGGCGCTCGGCCACCTCGTGACCGCATTGGTGCTCGCGGTCACCATCATCGGATTGCCCTTTGCCTGGGCGCATCTCAAGCTCGCCGGCATCGCGCTGTGGCCGATCGGCAAGGCCATTGTGCCGGCGTAGGGCATGATCCGGAGAGGTGTGCAGCGGTTTTCCTATAAGATCATGCCCAAACTGGAATCTTTCACTCAAGGAGCGATCGATCGTGCCAGCCTTGTTTCTCGTCGTCTCGACCCCGCGACCCGAGCGTCCGTCCGAGCAGGCCGCGCGGCGCCAGAGCTTTTG
>DATCRS010000183.1:0-7292 GCA_036568845.1 Devosia sp.
GGTCACGTGGCGGTACCACGGCCTGCTGGTCGCGGCCCTGCCTTCGCCATTGGGGCGCACGGTGATGTTGAACCAGCTCGACGAGCACCTGAAGTTTCCGGACGGCCGCAACTGGCGGATCGACGGAAGCGACACGGCGGACTGCCGCCTTTGCGAGTTCGCGCTGAAGAATCAGATCCCGCATTGGCGCTACGAGCGTGACGGCGTCGTGGTCGAGAAACGGCTCCTCATGCCCAATCTTCAAAACACGGTGCACATCACCTACCGCATCGAGGGGGCGCCGCCCGGCACCCGGCTCGACTTGCGCCCCGCCGTGCAGTTCCGGCCGTTCGAGTCGCCGGTGAGCGCGGGTGTCGCAGCCGGTTACCAGGTAAGTTGTCGCGGGCGTCGCCTCGAAATCGAGGCGCCCGGGGATATCCCGCCGCTGAGACTTCAGGTGGTGTCGCCGGAATCGTTCTTCGTCATGGAGGCCGGCGCCATCAGGGAAATGCATTACCCGCGGGACGCGGAGCGCGGTTACGAGTCGCGCGGTCCGCTCTGGACGCCCGGATATTTTTCCATCCAGGCATGCGACGGTCCGGTCACACTCATCGCCTCGACCGAAGACTGGCGGACCGTGCTGGCGTTGTCCCCTGAGGACGCTTTCGCGACGGAGAATATTCGCGTGGAACGTCTCCTGCGGCAGGTGGAACATATCCCGGGACCGGCCGGAGATCTGGTGCTTGCGGCCGACCAGTTTATCATCGCGCCGAAGGGCCGCATCAAGGATTCGGCCCGCGCCCGCGCCGAAGGCAACGAATTGCGCAGTGTGATCGCCGGCTACCATTGGTTTACCGATTGGGGCCGGGACACGATGATCAGCCTCGAGGGTCTTGCGCTCGCCACCGGCCGTCATCAGGAAGCGGCGTGGATTCTCCACACGTTCTCCCGCGCCGCGCAGGACGGCCTGATTCCCAATCTTTTTCCCGAGGGCGAGAACAAGGGCCTGTATCACACCGCCGATGCCACGCTCTGGTTTTTTCACGCCATCAGCCGGTACGTGACCGTGACCGGCGATCGCGACATCCTGATGAACCTGCTGCCCGTGCTCCGCGACATCCACGCCCACCACGTGCGAGGCACGCGTTTCGGCATCGGCGTCGATCCGGCGGACGGCCTGCTCCGTCAGGGAGAAGAGGGGTATCAGCTGACTTGGATGGACGCCAAGGTCGGCGACTGGGTCGTCACCCCGCGGCGAGGCAAGGCGGTTGAAATCAACGCGCTTTGGTACAACGCCCAAAAAGTGCTGGAAGGTTATCTGCGCGACCGGGGCGACACCGCCGCGGCCGATGAAATTGCGACTGCCGCGCAGCGCACCGCCGCATCCTTCAACCGCCGTTTTTGGAATGCCGCGACGGGATGTTTATTTGACGTGGTGGATGGGCCGGCCGGCGATGATCCGGCGGTGAGGCCCAACCAGCTGTTGGCAATATCGCTGCCCAACCCGGTCCTGGCGCCGGAGCGGTGGGCCGCCGTGCTGAGCGTGGCGGAGAGCCAGTTGCTGACTCCGGTCGGGCTGCGCACACTCAGTCCGCGGCATCCCGACTACAAGGCTTGCTATGCGGGGGATCTGCGTTCGCGCGATGCCGCTTATCACCAAGGGACGGTATGGCCGTGGCTGATCGGACCCTTTATTGACGCGTGGTTGAAGGTTCATCCGACGAAGCGGCTGGAAGCGCGGCGTTTTCTGGAGGGGCTGTTTCTCCAACTCGACGAAGCGGGGATCGGCTCCATCAGCGAGATCTTCGACGCCGAGCCGCCCTACACGCCGCGCGGTTGCATTGCCCAGGCGTGGAGCGTGGCTGAAGTGCTGCGGACGCTGGTGCTCACTGCTCCCGCGAAGGAGTCGTAACCAGCCGGGGCATGAGGGTGCTGGCACTACTACGTTATGTTCCTGTGCCCCGACACACCCCGCCCTGTCGGGCACCCCTCTCCAGAGGGGACTTAAGGCAGGCGATCAGGGACGAAGCATGCGCTGACCCAATGACCCTTCGCTGCGTTCAGGATGACGAATCTGGGTTGAAAACACTGCGGTAACTGCCGCGGAGTTCAAACAGACGCGCCATCCGGTGGCGCGCTGGCCGCGGTGGCTGCGGTCTGGCCCGGACGGCCGACCGTGGCCAGGGCTGTTTCCAACGCCCGCACATTGACGGGTTTCGTCAGATGGGTGGTGAAACCGGCGGCATGACTGCGGTTCACGTCGCCCTCCATGCCGTAGCCGGTCAGCGCGATCCCGACGAGATCCCTCCGCCGGCCCCGGAGTTCCTTCATGAGCTGGTAGCCGTCGCCATCCGGCAGGCCGATGTCGGAGATCAACACGTCAAAGTCGTGGCGATCCGCCACCGCCAGTGCTTCCGTGACGGAGCCCGCGGAGAGCACATCGTAACGCCGCGCCGCGAGCAGGTTGGTGAGCACCACGGCGGTGGATTTGTGATCTTCGACCAGCAACACCCGGCAGCGGAGGCCGGTGGGCATGCCGTACAGCAGCGGCACCGAAGGCTGGGCGGGCGGGGCGGGAACGGGCTCCGGAACAATCTGCGTCGCCGGCAGCCTGATCTGGAAAGTGGTGCCGCGGTCGCGCCCGTCGCTGCTGGCGGTGATCGATCCGGCGTGCAATTCCACCATGCGGCGCGAAATCGCCAGGCCGAGCCCGAGGCCGCCGAACTGCGATGTGCCGTTGTTCTGCCCGGCATGATCTCCCTGGGAGAAAGCCTGGAAAATACGGGACAGCTCGGGCGCGGTCATCCCGATGCCCGTGTCAACGATCCGGATGGTCAGTTCGGCGTCGCCCGGCTGCCAGGCCGTTTCCACCGTGATTTCGCCGCCAGGGGGCGTGAATTTGGCCGCGTTGCGCAGCACGTTCCAGCACACCTGCTTCAGCCGGACCTCGTCGCCCTGGACGGTGCAGTCGGCCGCGTGGAGGTTGAGCGTGAGCCGGAGTTTTTTTTCGTCGATGTCGGCCTGTATCAACCCGACGGCCTTGTGCAGGATCTCGTGGATCTTGCAGGGCTGCATATTGAGGCTGAGCTTGTCCCGTTCGATGCTGGTAAGGTCGAGCAGATCGTCGATGAGGCGGGCCTCCAGGGCCACGTTTTGTGCGATGGTCTCGAAATCATTCCGCACCGCCAGGGAAAGCTGGGGGTTGCGGGCGGCTTCGGTGGCGAGCAACAGCACGGGATTGAGGGGGGTGCGCAGTTCGTGGGAGAGCGCGGCGAGGAAATTGTCCTTGGCACGCGAGGCGGCCATCGCCTGCGCTTCGCTAAGGCGGAGCGCCGCCTCCCGGTTGCGCAGCTCCTCGTTGACCAGCACCAGGTCGGCGGTCCGCGCCTGCACGCGCGCTTCGAGCTCGTCGTTGGCGGCCTGCAGCGCCTTCTCGGCGGCGTGGCGCTGGGCGATTTCCTGTTCGAGCGTCGCGTTGGCGGCGGCCAGGGCGTGCGTCTTGCGGAAAAGGTCCACGAACACGCCGATCTTCGACTTCAGGATCTGGGGGTTGATCGGTTTCGTCAGGTAATCCACCGCGCCCATGCTGTAGCCCTCGAGCACGTCTTTGTCCTCCTGGAGATAGGCCGTGAGAAAAATGATCGGGATATGCTGGGTGCGTTTCCGCTGTTTGATGAGGTTGGCCAACTCGATGCCGTTCGTGGTCGGCATCTGCACATCGAGGACGATGGCCGCAAAGTCGCTTTCCAGCAGCAACAGCAGCGCCTGCTGCGCGCTGAGCGCGCGGACCAGCTGGTAGTCCGGTGATTGGAGGAAGCTCTCCAGCGCGTCGAGGTTTCGCGGCTCGTCATCGACCAACAGGATGTTGACGGGATGCTTTTCCATTGGCTTGGTCGCGGCGTTCACCGGTAGAGCCAGATGCGGAGCAGGGAGAGCAGTTCGTTCGTGTTGACCGGCTTGGCGATGTAGTCCGAGGCGCCGGCGGCCAGGCACTTGTCGCGGTCGCCTTTCATCGCCTTGGCGGTCAGAGCGAGGATGGGCAGCGTGCCGAGCTTCGGATCCTTGCGGATCTCCTGCATCGTCTGGTAACCGTCCATCTCCGGCATCATGATGTCCATCAGCACCACACCGATCTCGGGTTGGCTGTGGATCAACTCGATGGCCTGGCGGCCGTTGGTGGCGCTGATCACGTCCATCTCGTGGTTCTCGAGCACGGTCGTGAGCGCAAAGATGTTCCGGGCGTCGTCGTCCACGACGAGCACCTTGCGGCCGCGCAGCACTTCGTTGGAGGAGTGCAGGCGGTCGAGCATCTTCTGTTTCGCCTCGGGGAGGGTGGAGATCACGCGATGCAGGAACAGCGCGGTTTCGTCGAAGAGCCGCTCGGGCGACTGCACGTCCTTGACGAGGACGCTCTTCGCCACGGTGCGGAGCTGCAGTTCCTCGTCGCGACTCAGTTCCTTGCCGGTGAACACCACGATCGGTATGTCCCGCAGGCTGGGCTCCGACTGCACCTTCTCCAGCAGCTCCAGGCCGTTCATGTCGGGCAGCCGCAGATCGAGCACGCAGCAGTCGAAGGACCGGTCGAGCAGGCGCTCGATGGCCTCGGCCCCGGTGGCGGCGGTCGAGATCTCGATGTCGTCGTGGCTGAGCAGTTCCACGATGCCCTGGCGCTCGACCGCATTGTCCTCCACTACCAGCAGCCGCTTCATGCGCGGCTCCACGAATTTCTTGATGCGGTCGAGGCAGTCCTCGAGCCCTTCCGTCGTGGTGGGCTTGATGGTGTAGGCGAACGCGCCGTGGGTGAGGGCGTGCGACCGCTCCTCCTCCACCGAGATGATCTGCACGGGAATGTGCCGTGTGCCGGGGGACAGCTTCAGGTTGTTCAGGACTGTCCAACCGAGCATGTCGGGCAGGAAGACGTCGAGGGTGATGGCCGTCGGTCGGTACTGGCGGGCGAGGGTGATGGCGGCATGGCCGCGGTTGGCCACGATACCCTTGAAACCCTTGATGCGGGCCAGTCCGAGCAGGACCCGGGCGTAGTGCGGATCATCCTCCACGATGAGCAAGGTCTGGTCGTCGGGTGACAGATTATCGCGGTCGTCAACGATCACCTCGTCGCGGGGCGCGGGCAGGGTGATGACCGGCAATGGCTGGGAGGAAAAGTTTTTCTCCGTCGTCCGCACCGTGAAGGCCGTGGGCAGGTACAGCGTGAAGGTGCTGCCCTGGCCCGCGACACTCTGGAGCCGGATTTCGCCGCCGAGCAACGTGGCCAGTTCGCGCGAGATGGAGAGACCGAGACCGGTGCCGCCGTACTTGCGGCTGGTGCCGGCGTCCGCCTGCTGGAAGGCCTCGAAGATCAGTTTCTGTTTTTCGGCCGCGATGCCGATGCCCGTGTCGCTGATGGCGAAGGCCACGACGTGGGGCACGCGGCTGAGCGTGGAGTGGCCGGGGGTCCAGCCGTCGGTGACCTGGCTGACCTTGACGCTGATGCGACCTTGGGCGGTGAACTTGAAGGCGTTCGAAAGCAGGTTTTTCAGGATCTGCTGCAAACGCTTCGAGTCGGTGATGATGGTCGGCGGCAGGGCGGGGGAGAATTCGACGTCGAACGGCAGGTTCTTCGTGTCCGCGATATGCCGGAAGTTGCGTTCGATCGAATCGCGCAGCGAGGCGATGCTGATTTCCTCCGCATCCACCGTCACCGTGCCCGACTCGATCTTCGACAGGTCGAGGATGTCCGTGATCAGGTTGAGCAGATCCGACCCGGAGGAATGGATATTGCGCGCGAACTCGACCTGCTTGGGCAGGAGGTTGCCGTTGCTGTTTTCCGCGAGCTGCTGGCCGAGAATGAGGATGGAGTTGAGCGGCGTGCGGAGCTCGTGCGACATGTTCGCCAGGAACTCCGACTTGTATTTCGACGTGAGCGCCAGCTCGGCGGCCTGTTCCTCGAGCGCGACGCGGGCCTGTTCGACCTCGCGGTTTTTGCGTTCCACCTCGGCGTTCTGTTCGGCGAGCTGCCGCGCCTTTTGCGCGAGCTCCTCGTTGGTCTGCTGCAGCTCCTTCTGCTGGGACTGGAGGTCCACCGTGAGCTGCTGCGATTTTTGCAGCAGGCCCTCCGTGCGCATCGTGGCCTCGATGGTGTTCAACACGACGCCGATGGACTGGGTGAGCTGTTCGAGGAACGCGATGTGGGTGACGCTGAACTGGTGCAGCGAGGCGAGCTCGATCACGGCCTTGGCCTGGCCTTCGAACAACACCGGCAGCACCACGATGCTGACCGGCGCCGCGGCGCCGAGGCTCGAGTTGACCCGGGTGTACGCGGTCGGCACGTCGTTCAACAGGATGCGCTGTTTCTCGACGGCGCACTGGCCGACGAGACCCTGGCCGACGGGAATGGTTTCGGGCAGACCGGCCTGCTGCGCATAGCCGGCGAGCAGGCGGAGCACCGGGTGCTTCGGATCGCTGGCGTCCATTTGGTAGATGGTGCCCTGCTGGGCGTTGACCAGGGGTGAGAGCTCCGAGAGCAGCATCTTGCCGACGGTGAAAAGGTCGCGCTGGCCCTGCAGCATGCGGGTGAACTTCGCGAGGTTGGTCTTCAGCCAGTCCTGTTCCTGGTTCGTCTCCGTGGTGACACGGAGATTGTAGATCATCGTGTTGATGTTGTCCTTCAGCTCCGCGACCTCGCCGCGGGCGTCGACCTGGATGGAGCGGGTCAGATCGCCCTTCGTCACGGCGGTCGCCACTTCCGCGATCGCGCGGACCTGGGTGGTGAGATTGGCCGCGAGCAGGTTCACGTTGCCGGTGAGATCCTTCCAGGTGCCGGCCGCGCCGGGCACGTGGGCCTGGCCGCCGAGGCGGCCTTCGACACCGACCTCGCGCGCCACGTTCGTCACCTGTTCGGCGAAGATCGCGAGGGTGTCGGTCATGTTGTTGATGGTCTCGGCGAGCGCCGCGACCTCGCCCTTCGCCTCGACGGTGAGCTTCTGGCGCAGGTTGCCGTTCGCCACCGCGGTCACGACCTTCACGATGCCGGACACCTGGTCGGTGAGGTTGGCCGCCATGACGTTGACGGAGTCGGTGAGATCCTTCCACGTGCCGGCCACTCCGGGCACGGTGGCCTGGCCGCCGAGCTTGCCCTCGGTGCCGACCTCGCGGGCCACGCGCGTCACTTCGGCGGCGAAGCCGTTGAGCTGGTCGACCATCGTGTTGATGGTGTTCTTGAGCTCGAGGATTTCGCCGCGGACGTCGACGGTGATCTTGCGGGACAAGTCGCCCTTGGCGACGGCGGTGGTCACGTCGGCGATGTTGCGCACCTG
>DATCRS010000184.1:0-4749 GCA_036568845.1 Devosia sp.
CTCGAGGGCCTGCATCTGCCCGGCGTCTTCGTCCACTCCAACCATCCGGGGCAGGTCGACCTGCCGCTCTGGACGGTCAAGTACGAGCTCTTCGCCTATCTCTGCTTCGGCATCGTCTCGCTGCTCGGGCTGCTGAAGTCCCGGTTCACCGCAGCTCTTGGCTGCGTTCTGTTCGGCGTTGCACTGACGATGACGACGCCGATCGAATTTTTCCAGCACTCGCCTGTCGGCAGCATCATCCGCTTCGGCTTCTGCTTCCTCCTCGGGGTCACCTTCTATCGGTTCCGCTCCAGCATAAGAGTGCGCTGGCCGGTGGCTGTGGGGCTGCTGGCCGTCGCCCTCCCGCTCGCCTGGACGCCGCTTGGGCCCCTCACGTGGATCATCGCGCCGGCCTACGCGGCGCTGGCCGTGGCGGCGCGGCGCATCCCGTTCCTGACCGTGGCAAGCAACCGGGCCGACATTTCGTTCGGGCTCTACATCTATGCCTGGCCGGTCCAGCAGCTTCTCGTCGAAACCGGCTGGACCGGCGGTTCGGCCTGGCTGCAGGCGCCGATGGCGCTCGCCATAACCGCGGGGATCGCCTTCCTCTCCTGGCACTTCGTCGAGAAGCCGGCGCTCAGCCTCAAGCGACATTTCCGTCCGCGTCCGGCCGAAGCGCTTGTGCGCGCGACCTGAGCAGAGAGTGAACGGCCTGACCCGTTCGGCGGCTTGACCTCTGCGCAAAGCGGGGAATAGAACCGCCCGTTACTCTCTCTTTCTCGGAGTTGGATACTCTCAGGCTATGGCCAGAACGCTTTACGACAAGATCTGGGACGACCATCTGGTCGGCACGAACGAGGATGGCACCGGCATCCTCTATATCGATCGTCACCTCGTGCACGAAGTGACGAGCCCGCAGGCGTTCGAGGGTCTTCGAATTAACGGCCGCAAGGTGCGCCATCCCGAGCGTACCCTTGCGGTGGTCGACCACAACGTGCCCACCTCGGACCGGCGCTTCGGCATCGACGATCCCGAGAGCAAGCTGCAGGTCGACACCCTGGCGCAGAACGCCAAGGATTTCGGCGTCGAGTACTTCGATGAGCTCGACAAGCGGCAGGGCATTGTCCACATCGTCGGCCCCGAACAGGGCTTCACGCTGCCCGGCATGACCATCGTCTGCGGCGACTCGCACACCTCGACGCATGGCGCCTTCGGCGCGCTGGCGCACGGCATCGGCACGTCCGAGGTCGAGCACGTGCTGGCGACGCAGACGCTGATCCAGCAGAAGGCCAAGAACATGCTGGTGCGTGTCGATGGCCAGCTGCCGCCCGGCGTCACCGCCAAGGACATCATTCTCGCCATCATCGGCGAAACCGGCACGGCCGGTGGTAACGGCCACGTCATCGAGTTCGCCGGCGAGGCCATCCGCTCGCTCTCGATGGAAGGCCGCATGACGGTCTGCAACATGACCATCGAAGGCGGCGCCCGTGCCGGCCTCATCGCCCCGGACGAAAAGACCTTCGAGTACGTCAAGGGCCGCAACCGCGCGCCGACCGGCAAGGCCTGGGACATGGCGCTCGAATACTGGAAGACGCTCTACAGCGACGAGGGCGCCCACTACGACAAGGTGGTGGTGCTCGATGCCGCCAAGCTCCCGCCGATCGTTTCCTGGGGCTCCAGCCCAGAGGACGTGATCTCGGTGCAGGGCGTCGTGCCGAACCCGGACGACATCAAGGATGAGAACAAGCGGGCCAGCAAGTGGCGCGCGCTCGAATATATGGGCCTCACCCCCGGCACCAAGATCACCGACATTGCGGTGGACCGCGTGTTCCTCGGCTCGTGCACCAACGGCCGCATCGAGGACCTGCGGGCCGCCGCTGCCGTGGTCAAGGGCAAGAAGGTCGCCGCGACCGTCAATGCCATGGTCGTGCCCGGCTCGGGACTCGTCAAGGAACAGGCGGAGCAGGAAGGTCTCGACAAGATCTTCAAGGAAGCCGGCTTCGACTGGCGCGAGCCGGGCTGCTCGATGTGCCTCGCGATGAACGCCGACAAGCTGAAGCCCCAGGAGCGCTGCGCTTCGACCTCGAACCGCAATTTCGAGGGCCGCCAGGGTTTTAAGGGCCGCACCCACCTCGTCTCGCCCGCCATGGCCGCCGCCGCAGCCGTCGCCGGCCACTTCGTCGATATCCGCGAGTGGCCGCAGCACTGAGGATCCCGGACCTCGTCCTTCGACATGCTCAGGATGAGGTTCTCAGTTCCTGCAGTAGCCCTCATGGTGAGCCTGTCGAACCTCGTGGGCGTGGCACATGACTAAGTGGGCAGATCTGCAGGCGCCCAGCCTCGAAGACTTCGAAACCATGGCGGCGGAGGCTTTTGCCGGTCTCCCTGCCGAGTTCCGGGCGCTGGTGGGCGAGGTCCCCTGCGTCGTCACCGACTTTCCCGATGAAGAGACGGTCACCGAGATGGAGCTCGATAGCGAGTTCGACATTCTTGGCCTCTTCCGCGGTGTCGGGCTGCCGCAGGGCGCCGCCTATCCGGTGACCGGGCAACTCCCCAACCAGATCTGGCTCTACCGCCGGCCTATCCTCGACTACTGGGCCGAGCACGAGGAGACACTGGGCGCCATCATCACCCATGTGCTGGTGCACGAGATCGGCCACCATTTCGGCTTCTCCGACGACGACATGGAAGCCATCGAAGCGCAGGCGGAGTAGGCGGCGTGTGGCCTACACGATCCGTCCAGTGATCCGGGCGCGGCGAGCAGAGGCATTGGTTTTTCGCCGCTCCAGTACCTGCTCTCGGCGTGACGGGTCCCCGTCCGGGAGTCGCACCGGGACACTGAAAGAAACACGATTCGCGGTGCCCACTTTGTGCTGCCCGCCCGCTTCACCTCCAACGCCAAAGACGACGAGCTTCACTCCGCCCGACCCCGACGTCTCCGCCGACACCATGACATCGAAGTTCACCCGAGAGATCACGCCAAGAGCGCCAGCATTCGCAAGTCCATCACCAAGCGGGATGTTTCCCAGTATCTGCGCATTTACAAGGTTGCCGTCCTTCCCGCCTTGAGCTTGTCGAATGCCCTCGATTACCTGGCTCAAGCTCGCGGCTACAAAGTCCTTCAGCTCCTTTGCCCCCTCCGCCTCTGCTAACCGCTGTATATACTAGGATACGGTCACCCACCACGGCAGTAACCATGAGTAAGCCCCTCTACACCCCGCCGAATGTGTTTGAGGATTTGCGCCTGCCGGATGCGGCGGAACGGCAGACGAAGACGCGATTGGCGATGGCGGTCAATGAGATCATCGCGGAGCGTGGCCTGAAGCAGGCTGAAACTGCCAAGCTACTGGGCATCCCGCGTCCCCGCGTCTCGGCGTTGGCCCACTACAAGCTCAACGAGTTCTCGGTCGAGAAGTTGATGGGCTTCCTCACGGCACTCGACCGGAACGTGGAGATCATGATCCGGCCCAGCAGCTCGGGATCGGGGGCAGTCTCCGTTCTCACCGTTCGGTAGCGTTCACCGCTCCCCGAAGTCGCGGTTTGGGCTCTGGCGGTCGCGACGCGATTGGTCCGGTGGTTCGGTGACGATGGCAGCGGGCTTCTCCGCTGCGTCAGTGGTGGCGCCGCCGCCGTCTCGGGCGACAAACTCGAAATCATTGTCGAGAACGCCGGCTTGCCGCTCTCGAACCTTGAGGGCCAGGTTCTGCGCGTCGAACACCTCCATCCACTCGTCCCAGCTCACCAGCTCGTAGCCTTGCGGCCGGTCCGGCCCCTCGTTCTCGTCGGCATTGAGGGCGTGCTGGCCGAAGGTGATCTGGAGCAGGGTGCGCGTGTGTGTTCCGTCGGGCAACTCGGCCAGCATCGGGCTGCCGGCACGGGCCTCGGCCCACTGGCGAATCTCGTCATGCGACTGCAAAATTCTCGACATGGGACGCTCCTTTGCATTCAGTGATACGCGGCAGGCGTGGCGCAGTTCCACGACCTCGGGAAAACACGAGACGTTAACCGGTTCTTGGCGCGCGCAGCGCTAGGGTGCCTGGGACATTTTCGGATAACTCTCCCATGACCGGCGCGGGCTTTATCCTCGCGATCAATATTCTCGTGGCCGGGCTCTTCGCCTTGGCCTTTTTCCTCGTCGCCTTCAACAACCGCACCGATCGCGTGGCGGTGTGGTTTGCCGTCGCCTACCTTTTCGTCATCGGTTATCTCAGCTGCGAGTTCATCCAGCCCAGCCAGGTCTATCCCAAGCCGATCTATATGGGCGGGTTCGCGGCCTTCTTCATGACGCTGGCGGCGGCTACCGTCGGCATTGCCCAGCGCTATCGGATGCCGGTGCCGTGGCTCGGCCTCGGGCTCCTCTTCGCCGCGAGCCTCGCCTGCAACTGGATCGGCTACGACCTGGGGCGCGAGTCGCTTTTCCGCATGTTCGCCTATCAGACCCCCTACGCGCTGCTGCAGGCGAGCTGCGCTTGGATCGTGCTGCGTTCGCGCCGGCGTTCGCCGCTCGACATCGCGATCCTCCTGACGCTGACCTTCTCGGTGCTGCAGTTCCTCTCCAAGCCGCTGGTCGCCAGCTGGACTGGTGGTCCGGGTGACAGTCCACAGACCTATATCGCAACCACCTATGCCCTCTATTCGCAGAGCATCGGGGCCGTGCTGCAGGTGGCAATGGGGCTGCTCGTCCTCACGCTCCTCGTCCGCGACATGCTGGTGGAGATCACGGCGCGGTCGGAGACCGATCCGCTTTCCGGCCTTTACAACCGGCGGGGC
>DATCRS010000185.1:0-4361 GCA_036568845.1 Devosia sp.
CCGCCGTGGGGAACGCAAAGCTTTGCGGACAGAGGCGCGCGCCGCGCTGGATCTGCCCCAGCGTGATGAGACCGTAGAGCAAGCCTGTATAGGCGCCGCCGGCAACCTCCGCACCATCAGTCGTGAAGTCGATGGTGTAGCCTTCTTCGGGGAGGCTCTCGTCGAAGCGGATATCCACCGGGTAGCCGCCCTCGTCATCGTCGCGGACGATGCCTTCGCCGGGAAAGAGGAACTGCGTGAGGGCAGCGAAATTGTCGGCAACGCTTTCGGCGGCTTCCGTCTCGCCCATGATGGCGAGGCCGAGCGGCGCCGAGCGGCGGCCGGACACCTCGACCACCCTTGGCCACGGCACGACGGAAACCGGCACCGGCGGAACGGCAGGAACGGGGAAGCGAGCTGTGCCGCGCTTCCGCAACCGGTCTGTACCTGCAAGCCGGGACGGCCGTGTCAGGGCCGTTAGCGTTGCGCCGCCGGAAAGGATGACGAAGCCGGTGGTCGCGCCGTCGGTCCAGTGGCGTATCGGATAGTCGAGCTTGAGGATGTCCACGGTCCAGGACTCGCCGGCCCCGAGGACGAAGCCCTTGGGCGGCGCAATCTCGCAATAGTTGGAGAGCTGGGTGACCACGGAACCGCCACGGAGTTCGGCCCCGTCGCTCACTCGAGCCGGTCCCGAAAAGCCGAGCGAAAACTCGCTGACCGGTGACGGTCCGTGGTTGGTGAGGATCAGTCGATAACGGCCCTCGTCGCGGCTCCACTCGCTTTCGAGTTCGAAGCCGTCATACCAATCTGCGACCATTTAAATACCACTCCCTGCTGGTGGAATGGTCTAGTCGACTCGGCCGCGCGCCGCAACCGGGAGCGTGTCGACAACGCTGTCGCCCGCGACGAGGTTCACCTCGGAAAAGAGATTGGTCACCACACAGACATGGTTGGGGACGATCCGCACCCGCTCGCCGATCCGCGGGCTGTCCGAAGGCGCGGCAAGCTCGATGACCCCATGTTCCTCATTGAGGAATTTGAGGGTGATGTCGGTACCCATGAGCTGACCGTAGCCCGTGAGGTTGCCGATGTCGCTCGAGAGCGCCTTGGACCCTGCATCGAGCACGATGCGCGTCGGCGTCGGGCGGCTGACCACCGTGGCAAGAACCGTGAGCGCGCAGTCGTCCCAGTCGGCAGCACCGGCCGCGACCTGCATGCGGTCGTAGTAGATGTAGGTCCCGGGCCGCCGCTCGGTGACGACGCTCTGGCCGGTTCGCCATATGTCCGGCGTGTTGCCGCTGGTCACCTTCGGTACGGCGATGCCGGCCTGGTTGAGAAGGTCGATGGCTTCGCGCAACCAGGCCTCGGCCTGGTCGAGCTTCTTGGCAGGCGGATAGGTCATCAGCCCACCAAAGGAGAGGCCGGGCGCCATCCCGATCTGCCGGGCGAGAGCTAGTGCCTGTGCCGGCGACTGCACGCCGCAGCGCATGGTGCCGGTATCGCACTCGACCAGCACTGTGAGTGGCTTGCCGGAGCTGAACGTTCGCGCATAGCCGGCAACGGTGTCCGGACTGTCGGCCGTCACCGCCAGCGTCACCCGCTCGTTGAGCGCCTTGAGGCGGGCCAGCTTGCGCTCGCCGATGATGTTGTAGGGCAGGAAGATGTCGGTGAGACCGGCATCCGCCATCACTTCCGCTTCGCCCAGCTTCTGCACTGTGATGCCGCGGGCGCCGAGCTCGACCTGCCGCCTGGCGAAGAACGGGAGCTTGTGGGTCTTCGTATGGGGCCGCAGTGCATAGCCGTTGGCATTGGCATGATCCTGCGCGCGCTTGAGGTTTGCCTCCACTTTGTCGACGTCGATGAGCACGCAGGGCGTGTCCAGCTCAGCGATGGTCTTCGGCAATCTTCCCTCCACTTATCCCCGCGCTTCGTCGCGGGCGTAAACTTCGCGGCGACGGTCAAAAAGGAGTCCGAAATGGATATGACGCCACGCCTTCGCCTGCCCTACATCGCGCCCCAGCAGGCGCAAAAGCAAGTGACCTACAACGAGGCCATGCGCGCACTCGACATGCTGGTGCAGCCGGTGGTGAAGAGCCGCTCGGCGGCGGTGCCGCCCGGTGGTCCGGCCGAGGGTGACGTGTATCTGGTTGCAGCGGCGCCGACCGGAGACTGGTCGGGCATGGAAGGGAAGATCGCCGCCTTCGTCGATGGCGCGTGGGCCTTTCACTCGCCACTCGATGGGTGGCTGCTCTACGTCGAGGACGAGGATGTCTTCGTGCAGCGCAAGGCGGGCGCCTGGTCGCCGCTGCTTGGATCGCTCACCGATCTCGCCGGCTACGAGGAGGGCGTATGGACGCCCGGCATCACGTTTGGTGGTGCGGCCGTTGGTGTGAGCTACGGCGCTGGCAATGGCGGCCGCTACACCCGGATCGGTCGGCTTTGTGTTGCAACTTTCCTATTGCAGCTGTCCAACAAGGGCAGCTCCACCGGTGCTGCGCAGCTCACGGGTCTGCCATTTGCGGCGCTGGCCTCGCCGGTCCTCGCCAGCCTTTCCGTCGGATTGGCCGCGTCGATTGGCGGCGTCTCCGGCACAGTGCAGGGGGCTCTGGCGAGCGGTGGCACGAGCGTGACGCTCTATGCATCGTCCGGGGGCGCCTCGTCGGCGCTGTCCAACTCCAACTTCGCCAACAGCTCGCAGATCCAAGGCGTGCTGGTCTACGATGCTGGCTAGCTCAGGCGCGCACGGGCCCGGAGCACGAAGCCGATGATTTCAGCGACAGCCTCGAAGAGCTCGACGGGGATCTCATCGTCGAGCTCGACGCCGCTCAGGGCCTTGGCAAGAGCCGGATTGGCCTCGATGAAGACGTCATTTTCCTCTGCGAGCGCGATGATGCGCTCGGCGACGAGGCCGCGACCCTTGGCTACGACTCGTGGCGCCCGGTGCACGCCTTTCTCGTATTCGAGGGCTACCGCGACCTTTTGCGGATCGACTGGATCACTCATCGCGTGCTGTCCATCAGCCGGCCGACCGGCTGCGCTTCCTCGCGCGGCGCGCCGCGCCGCACGACCAGTGAGGTGAGTTCGAGGCCCTTGGCGCTGAGCGCCGGCCCGAGCTCGGGCAGCATGGCCTCGAGCCTTTCGGCCGTATGCGGTTCGTCAGCCCAGATGGCCACCGCCGCGCGCGTGCCGGTCATGGTCACCTGTGCGCCGACCTCGCCGATGACCGAGAACCTGAGCGCGAAACGCAGGCGCCAGCTCTTGTCGCGCACCTCGGTCTTGCCCTTGCCGTCGCGCTGGATCTGGACCTGCACCATGGCCAGCTCGCGTCCGAGCAGCATGGGAATTTCGAGGTTCCATTCCGCCGGCGCGGCCTGTGCGGCGGCACCGGGGCGAGCGGCATCCGTGGGCTGCGACGTGAGCTGCATCAGCTTGAGGCGCGAAAGCGCCCCTTCGGTTTGACTGAGCAGGGTCTTGCCCGCCTCCTTCGTCGCCGCTCCTTCGAGTGGCGGCTGTGGCAGTTCAGATATTTGCGCCCGCGGCACCGCGCCGCGTGCTGGTGGGGCCGGACGCCGACTCACCGCAGCGACAGGCGCGATATCGTCCCCGAGCCAGCTGAGGAGCGTGCCGCGAAGCTGCGTCAGCGCGTGGCGGATGTCGTCCTGGCCCGCCGCTTTGGGCGCGTCTACGAAGACCCCCGATGACAGCACCGCCTGCCTAAGCCCATCGCCTGTCGGCGCGCCGCGATCGAGCACCACCCGCGTAGCCAGCACTTTTCCGGCGGCGTCAGCGACCTGCTTGGGAAGCGCCGGCAGCGCTACGGCCAGCGCTTGCATCAGGGGTGCAGCGCTCTGCTGCTGGGCGGCCGCCTGAGTCGTTACGACCATCGCCGCCTGCGCCGGGCTGCCCGCCGCAGGTGCCGGCGTTGCGGGTACGGGAGGTGGTGGCGCAAAAGCCTGAGTCAGCCGCTGCATCATGGCCTGGGGTGGTGCGAGAGGCTGCGGAGCGGAGTGGGACACAACCGGTGTCGAGGGCGGAGACGCGGGGGCGGGCGTCGGTATTTGCGGCGCTGGAGCAGTGTTGAGCGGCCCTGGCGGCGCCGGTGTCTGGAGCGGCGTAGCCAGCGAGACGGAGACCGGGGGGCTGCCTTGGGTGGTGGCACTGGCGGGCTGCGCGACCGGCGCGGGCGTGCTTTGCGCCGGCACCGGGACACTCTCGGCAGGTGTGTTCGCCGCCGGCGCCTGCGGTTGCGCCGAAGGCGGGGCGGGCACCGAGGTGCCTGCTGTCGCGGGCGGTGGAGAAGGTGCTGCCGAGGGAGCGGGTGCTAGCGTCGCCGCGTGCTGCGGGGCCGGGGGAGGAGTCGCCAGACTGGGCGGTACGGCGGG
>DATCRS010000186.1:0-2479 GCA_036568845.1 Devosia sp.
GGCTGGGCCTATGCCCCGGACCGGCCCGGCCATGGTCTCGTGCTCAGCGAGAACGCCCGCCGCGACTGGCACCGGCCGACGCTTCTGCCCCGCAGCGAGCTGGGCGAGGCTCCGTTCAACCCGCGCGTATAGACTTCATCCGAAGGCGGGGCTCAAGTCGGCATGCTTGATCCATCATCGCGGCAGATGGCGGCACGGCCGAGCTCCGGGTCGCGGGGCCGACCATCCCCGGCGACGGTCTTCCTCACGGGTAAGCACCGGCTGTCTGCGGCAAAAACTGACGCTAGCCCGGAAGCCTTGCTGCGAGCTGGAGCCTTTCGAAGGCAGCGAAGCGCCGCTCGTGCCAATCACGGTTGCCAGGCGATGGCCGGTAGGAGTGAGCAACCCGCGACATTGCGGACATCGCCGTGGCGGCATCGGGGTAGCGGTCGGCAGCGAGGGTTGCGAGGATAGCTGCGCCAAGGAGTACTGGCTCATCGGCCGCCGTTGCCGCCACTTCGATGCCCGTCGAGTCCGCGAGGAGTTGACGGACGAGGGGCGCCTGGGCCGCGCCGCCGCTCACCACAATCGTGTCGATCACGAGGCCCTTGGCGCGTGAGGCGGCAACGATCTGGCGGACGCCATAGCCGAGACTGACGACACCGGCCACGTAGAGGCCAAGGAGACTCTCGAGACTGCGCTCCATGCCAAGGCCGGCGATGACCGCGCGGGCTTCCGGATCGGCGAAGGGTGCGCGGTTGCCCAGGAATTCCGGGACGACATGGAGCTTGCCGACGGTTGCGATGGCCGAGGGTAGCACTGCCGCCTCTTGGGACAGCCAGCCGACGAGGCTGGTCCCGGCCGCCTTTGCCCTTGCCTCGGCTTCGGGTGCGGCGGGGTGGAGGTGGACCAACTGGTCTATGGCGGCTCCAGCTGCCGACTGGCCGCCTTCGGAGAGCCAATAGCCGGGGATCATGGCGGAGTAATAGGGGCCCCAGATCCCGTCGACGAAGGCGGGCTCGGGGCTCGTGCTCATAGTGCAGGCGGAAGTACCGAACACATAGGCCATGCGCGACTGCACGGAGCCGCTGCCGCCGCTGGCGCCGACCGTGCCGAGCCCACCAGCATGGGCGTCGATCAGGCTGGCGGCAACATTGATGCCGGCGGGGAGACCCATGTCGAACGCGGCAGCGGGCGTGAGACCGTGCCCCAGCGCGGTGCCGGCTTCGACGATTTCGGTGCCGATGCGGGCAAAGCCTTCATTCGCAAGCTCGGCAAGGCCGATGGTCTCGAAATAGCTGGGATCCCAGCGGCGCTCGTGCGCCAGGTAGGTCCACTTGCAGGTGACGGTGCAGGTGGTGCGCGCAAGGCTGCCGGTCGCGCGCCAGGTGAGGAAATCAGGAAGGTCGAAGAACTGCCAAGCGCCGTCGAAGGCAGGCCGCAGATGCTCCTTGAGCCAGAGCAGCTTCGGCGTCTGCATCTCGGGCGAGATGCGGCCGCCCACATAGGCCAGCACCGGGTGCCGGGTGGCGTTGATCCGCTCGGCTTGCTCGCGGGCGCGGTGGTCCATCCAGACGATGATGTTGCGGTTCGGGTCGCCGGTGGAGCTGACCGAGATCGGTATGCCGCCCTCGCCGAGCACGACCAGCGAGCAAGTCGCGTCAAAGCCGATGCCGGCAATGCTGCGTGGGTCGACGCCAGCCGCGACTATGGCCAGGCGGACGCTGCGGCACACAGCTGACCAGATGTCCTCGCTCGACTGCTCGGCGATGCTGCCGGCTTCCTGGAAGAGCACAATGTCGTGCTTGCCGACACCGAGCAGTGTGCCTTTCGCGTCGAAGACACCGGCCCGCGCACTGCCGGTGCCGACGTCGATGCCGATGAAGTGCTCGGCCATCTCAGAGATCGTTGCTCTGGGGCAGGATCACGAGGTCACGGACGGTCACCTTGCGCGAGCGGGTGACCATGAAGAACACAGCTTCGGCGACCTCGACCGGTTCCATCAGGTCGCCGGCTGCCAACGCCGCATCGAGCTTTTCCTTGGGCCAATCGCTGAGGAGGGCGGTGACCACTGGGCCGGGCTGCACCGCGCCGACGCGGATGCCGTGCTGTTTCACCTGCCGGCGCAACGTATGAACGAAGGCCTGGATGGCGTGCTTGGACGCGGTGTAGATCGGCTCGCCGACCACCGGCACCACGCCGGCCACCGAGCTCGTGACGATGATATCGCCGGTCTGTCGCTCGATCATGTGGGGCAGCACGGCGTGCACCGAGCGGAACACGGCGTTGACGTTGAGGTTCAGCATGCGGTCCCACTGGGCGGGATCGCCGCTGACAAAATCGCCGCCCACATAGGAGCCGGCATTGGCATGGAAGATGTCGAGTTGGCCAGCCGTCTCAAGAATCTGCGGCAGCATGCCGGAGACGCTCGCGGGATTGGTGAGGTCGGTGGTGACCGGGATCGCCATCGGCCCGAGCTCGGTGCAGACCGCCTTGAGGG
>DATCRS010000187.1:0-6670 GCA_036568845.1 Devosia sp.
GACTTAGTCTGGAAGTATTCCTTGTCCCGCGCCGCCGCTTCGGGGCTGCGGACATCGACGACTTCGTCGGACCGGGGGCGAGCGGCGGGCGGTTCGTAGGAACGCGTCACCATTTCGGTGCGCGCCGCCGGGGCCGGTGCCGGTACCACGGCGGATGGCGCGGACGGTATCGGCCGCGGCGCCTCCTGGACGCCGGGTGTGTTGCCGCCGAAAGTTGTGCGCTTGCCGAACATCGCTGGTCCCGACTAGGCCCGCTTCTTGAGGAAGGAAGGCAGCTTGAAACTCGTACTCCGGCCCGAAGCGCGTTCGGGGGCCGACCGGCCGGTCACATGCATGCCGATGGCGCGGAAGACCTCGTTGGAACGATGGTTCGCTGCCACTTCGGCCACCATCTGGCCGTTGTTGGCAGCGGTGCCGAAGGTGGCCGCATCGAAGACGATCTGCCCGAGCAGGGTGCATTCGACGGAGCCGGCGAATTCGACCGAGGCGATCTCCGGACGGCGCGGCACGCCGACCTTGTTCATCACCAGCAGCGGTTCGGACTCGGTTGGCCGCAGCGCCTTGATGGTGTCCGAAAGGTTCTTGGCGTTGCGTAGGTTGGCAAGATCCGGCTCGGCGACGATGACGATCTCGTCGACGGTCGCCAGGGTATGGCGAACCCAGCTGGTCCAGAGATGCGGAATATCGAGGATGACGACCGGCGTGGTCTTCTGGCTCAGCTCGATGATCTGCTCGAAGTCGCGTTCCGCGAAGTCGAAGGTGCGATCGAGCACGACCGGCGCGGTGAGGAGGCTCACATGGTTCGCCGCCTTGGACATCAGGCGGTCGAGCAGCACCTGGTCCATCTTCTGGTTGGCATTGAGCGCATCCGCGATGCCGTGCGGCGGATCCTGGTTGAAGTTGAGGCCGGCGGTACCGAAGGGCAGATCGAGGTCGAGGATCAGCACGTCCTGCCGCAGCGTCTGGCTCACCGCCCAGCCGACATTGTGGGCAACGGTCGAACCGCCGGCGCCACCCTTGGCAGAGACGAAGCCAATGGTGCGGCCGATCGGCGCCGCGCCTTCGGCGGCGAAGAGGTCGGTAATCGCCGAAACGATGGTCTGGGCGCTGGCGGGCAGCACGATGTATTCGGACACGCCCGAGCGGATCAGCTCGCGATAGAGCACGACGTCGTTCACGTGCCCCAGCACGATGACGCGGGTGGCCGCGTCGCAGACTTCGGCGAGCCGGGTCAGCGCAGCCGGAATGTCGGCCGGCTGCAGCGAAGTCTCGACCAGGATAAGGTTGGGGGTGGGATTGGACTTATAGGTCTCGATCGCCGCCTCGAGCCCGCCATTGTGCGTGGTGAGCGCGACCTTGCTCATGCGGCGATCGTGGATCGCCGCCTCGACCAGCTGAGCGGTCTGGGAATGCTCGCAGAAGGCCTGGATGGTGATGCGCGGAATCAGCCGGGCGCCGGTCGCAACCTCGGCGGGTTCCTCGACCGGTGCAGTAGGCTCGTTCCTCGACGGCAGCTTCATGACCAATACGCTCCAAACTCAATCCAGGACAAAGCCGACCGACCCATTGTAGCTGCCGCGCATGCCCTTCGGGCCAACGCCGTACATCGTCTCCATCCGCCCCAGGAAGATCGCCTCGGCGTCGCTCGCGATCGCCATACTGTCGGTGGGCAATGCGGGCTGGCCGTGGTTGGCCTGGGCGAGATATGGCGTGACCAGGATCACCAATTCGGTCTGAGAATGGATAAAATCACGTGAACGGAAGAGCGCGCCGAGGATGGGGATGTCGCCCAGGCCCGGCAGCTTGTTGATCTGCTGACGCACCGAGTCCTGCATGAGACCGGCAATGGCCAGGGTTTCGCCTGCACCGAGCTCGACGGTGGTCCTGGCCTCGCGCCGCTTGGTGGCCGGTATCGTGACGCCACCGACGGCGAAGCCACCTTCGGTCGTCGGCTCGGAGACTTTGGTGTCGACGATAAGCCCGATGATGCCATTGGACTTGACGGTCGGCGTAAACTTCAGCCGAACGCCGAATTCCTTGAACTCGTAGGTGACATCGCCATTTTCCACCTTGGTCGGGACCGGGAACTCGCCGCCGGCGAGGAACTCGGCCTCCTGACCGGAGATGGCGGTAAGGTTGGGCTCAGCGAGGGTGCGCAACGCCGAGTTGCGCTCGAGGGCACGCAGCTGGGCGCTGAGGGTGAGGCCGCCTATCGAGCCGGCGGCGGTGAAGCCATTGCCCGTGATGACATTGGACGCGCCGCCGAGGGACGGATTGTTCTGCAGGCCCAGGGTGGCGCCGCCAATCACCGCGGTACCGTTGAGGTTGATGCCCAGCTGCTTTACGGCCTCGCGATTGACCTCCGCGACTGTCACCTGCAGCATCACCTGCTGGCTGCCGACCACCGTGGCGATGTTGGCGACATTCTCGACGTCGCCGGCAAACTGCACGGCAATTTGCGTGGCCTTCTGCAGATCATCGCCCGAGAGCACGGTGCCGGTGATGACGACGCGATTGGCCGTATCGTTGAGGATGACCGACTCGACCTTGAGATTGGATCCAGGAAGCACACGCGCCAGCGCCGCCTCCAGCGCGTTGCCGACATCAGAGCGGGGCTGCGAGATCTTGAGGTTCAGCACCGTGATGGTGCGGTTGGCCTGATCCATGAAGAAGATATTGGTATCGCCACCCGAGACGCCCTGCACGATGGCGCGCTGCTTGTTGCGCATCACCACGGTGGCGATTCCGGGCTGCGTGGCCACGACCTCGCCGACGCTCGAGGGCAGATCGACGATCATCGACTTGTTGACTTCGAGCTCGATGTTCTGCGTCGCGCCATAGGATTGCTTGCCGATGCGCAGGTGCGTCGTCTCGAAGGCGAGCGCCTCGTTGACGCCCAGCGGCGCAAGGCCGAGCAGTCCGCCAAGGATTGCCGCCGCCACGGCGAGGCGCAGCGTGTCGACAAGAAAATTTCGCGACCGTGGCACTGTGGAGATCATCGGGATGGTCCTCGGTTCGCGCATCATTCGCTGAGGGTGGCGGGCGAGAGCTCGTCCGCATTTGACGTTTCCGCACTCGCGGTCTCGTTGCGTCCGGCAACCACCGTGGTCGGCTCGCCGAAGCGAATGAGACGCACATTCTGGCTGGTCCGTTGGGCAGCCGCCTCGGGACCGCCCTGGAAGTCGGCGATGGAGCGCAGGGACAGCGATACCGTGCCGACCTGTGCGGCATTGACCACCACCTCGGCCTGACCGGGGTCGAGCTCCAAGGTCGCGATGGCCTTGGACTGGAACACGGCGTTGGGGTTTTCGGGATCGGGCGGCGCGCCGGTGTCGCCTGTTTCGCCCAGGCGCGCGTCGATGGCGAGCACCTTGATATTGCTGAGGATCGTTTCGCTGACGAGCCCGGTGGCGCTCTGGCGCGACGAGATCACATCGACATGGTCGTTGGGCATGATGAAGCCGCCCGAGGCAGATGCCGCCTCGACGGCGACGGAAACGCCGCGCTTGCCCTTGTCGAGCACGGCGGACATGTAGCCCTGCCCGGTGCGGACGAGCTTCTGCTCGGTAATGGGATCACCAGGGAAGATCTCGAAGCGGGCGACGGCACCGGTGATGTCGCTCAATGCCTCGGGACGCTCGGCAATGGTGATGTAGTCGTCGCGTACGGCGCCTTCGGGCCAATCGCCCCACTGTACGGTCGCAGGCGAGAGTCGCTGGCCGACGCCGATCGGCGCCATGGCGACAAGAATTCGCGCCTTGGCTTCCTGAACGACGGTCGTGGGACCTTCGACGACCTGGACCGGACCGGATTGCTGCGTGGCGAGGAAAGCAGCGAGGCCGCCTGCGATCAGGGCCACCAGCAGCAGCACGATGCTTGTCGGCTTCATTGCCTACTCCATTGCAGCCTTCGGCCGCATACCCGAACTAACGGGCTCAACTATCGAGCCAAAGGGTCAAGGTTTGGTTAATCGGAGCTTTGCAATTACGGTTAACAAGGGCTTGTTAACTGCTGATACTACGCGAGGAAATGTAAGAAGATCGCAGTGCCGGGGTAGACAAGCAGGCCCGCAGCCGCGAGAGCGATCCCGTACGGCACGCCCTGCTGCTTGTCGTGAAGCCGATCGAGCCAGCTGATCCGCTGTAGCCGTGCGGGGAGCGGCCAGCGGCGGATAGCGAGAAGGGCCATGGTCAGCGCCCCACCCAGAAGCGCGGCATAGATCAGATAGGGGAGAAGCAGCGCGGGGCCGACCCACAGCGTTGTCGCAGCGACCAGCTTGGCATCGCCGCCGCCTATCCAGCCGAAGGCGAAGAACGCGAAGGCCATGACCAATACGCCCGCCGCCCACGCGACATGCGAAAGCAGCGCCTCCGCCGAGAACCCGGCTACAAGTGCCATGATGAAAAAGCCGGCGACCACCGTGACAACCAAGGTGTTGGTGATACGCATGGTGAAAAGATCGGAGAACGCTGCGACCAACATCAGCAGCGGAAAGATCAGTAGCGTGAGGGACAGGAGGGTCATCGAGGGCCGGGGAGGGCCGGGAACAGCCGGCATTGACGCGAAAGTGTCGGCGGTCAGGGTTAACAATCAGCAAAAGCAAAGGGGCCGCGATGCGGCCCCTTCGTAATTCGCGATTTGACAGCGCTCAGCTTGTAGCTGCCGGGGGCGCCGCGCCAGTAGCACCATTGAGCAGAGTGGAAATACGCGTAAACAGACCGGAGAGGCTGCCGCCAAGGGTGGTAGCGGCGGCGATGATGCCGACGGCGATGAGCGCGGCGATCAGGCCGTACTCGATGGCGGTCGCACCGGACTCGTCGTTCACGAAACGAGCGATAGTGTTCATTGTTGGCTCCTTGCACACGTCATTCTGTGACAGCATCGAACGATACCGGCTGTCTGGTCCGATGGGTCACGTATCGAACATGTGACAACGCTAGGCGGGACTAATTGAAATTGCGTTAATCCGACTGCCCCACCGGGCAATAGCCAGAACCGATTTCATCATAATGATCAATGTTTTAAGACAACGATTCGCATTTTATCGATCGCCACCATGCGGTATCATCACACCTCCGCATGCTGCCTGCCGCTTCGTTTGCCAAATATTCACCATTCCGAGCAAAGCTTGATTTACGAGTTTGTCAGTTGCCGGGTGAGTATCAATGTCGGTCCAGCGTCGTGTTGCCACGCTTGCACTTGCGCTGCTGACAGCAGCCCAGGTCGTTCCTGTCCAAGCCGAAGGCGGGAGTGCGCCCATCAGCGTCAAGGTGAACATGGCGCGTATCCTGAGGATAAGCGCGCCGGCGAACACCGTCATCATCGGCAATCCCCGCGTCGCCGACGTCACCATCCAGGATCCGCAAACGCTGGTGCTCACGGGCAAGAGCTACGGACAGACGAACATGATCGTGCTCGATGCGCAGGGCAGGGCCATTGCCGACACCCTCCTCGAGGTCGTACAGGCCCAGGCGGATCTGGTGACAGTCTATATGGGTACGGCTCGCACCACTCTCGCCTGTGCACCGGTGTGCCAACCGACGATCATGCTGGGCGACGACACCACGTTCTCGGCGACCAGTTCAGCATCCTCGTCGATGGTGGCGACTGGCCAATAGCGCAAAACGCAGGCTGCCACTAACTTTACCTTTAGTCTTGTGCGGCAGGATGCACCGAGCATTCACGCCAGCGCATGGACCGATGACGATCAGGGGCAATTGGGCGAGACGCATGCTTAGCCCGGCGATCCGCCGTGCCCGGCAGCTGGGTCGCGACGAGCAGGGCGCGACGGCCGTCGAGTTCGCGCTCCTGGCCCTTCCGTTTTTTGTGCTCATCTTCGCAATCCTCGAAACGGCGATGACCTTTTTCGCGCAGCAGGTGCTGGAAAGCGCCCTGCAGGATGCATCGCGCTTCATCCGTACCGGCCAGTCGCAGACGAGCTGGAACGAGGCGGCGTTTCGGCAGGCCATCTGCGACCGGGGCTATGGCTTCATCCAGTGCGACGGCAACCGGTTGTGGATCAAGGTGGCGCCAGCCACCGACTTCGCAGCCGCTGCCACTCAAATACAAAAGCCGGTCGCCGACGAATGCACGGTTCTGGCAGATCCGGCCGCCTGTGACTGGAGCCTCGCCCAGGCCTATGACGACGGCGTCGGCAGCGACGTCATTATCGCGCAGGCCTTCTATAAGTGGCCGACGCTTATCAACGTCCCCTGGTTCAACCTCGCCAACCAGGCGGGCGGTAATCGCCTGCTGTCTGCTGTTCGCGTCTTCAAGAACGAGCCGTTCTGATGCGCGGGCTCCTGTACACTCTACTGTCGAAACGCCTGCGCCGGCTTGCCGCGGACGAAGGCGGCGCGGCGGCCGTCGAGTTCGCGCTGATCTTGCCGTTCCTGCTTCTGCTCTACATGGGATCGATCGAGGCGAGCACGCTATTCACCGTGGATCGCCGGGTGGAGGTGATTTCCTCGACCGTGGCCGACCTCGTCGCCCGCTGGAACCCCAATCAAGGCACGTCGATTCCCAAGTCCATACTGCTGGACTACTTCAAGGCCTCCGAAGGCATCATCGTGCCCTACCCCACGACTGATCTGAAGCAGGTGGTGTCGTTCGTACGGGTATCGACGGCGGGGATTGCCTCGGTGATCTGGAGCTGCAGCTACAACGGCGG
>DATCRS010000188.1:0-3703 GCA_036568845.1 Devosia sp.
TCCAGCGTGTTGGCGATGTCGTGAGCGGCCTCGAGTTGCATGTCGGCGTCGACCTCGAGGTCGATGCTGACGATCAGCTTGGCCAAATCTTTGATCGTACCCAGGTCGTGCACTGTGACGTGGTGGACGGCGAGGCCCGAATTGCGCGCGATCACCATGATGCGGTCGCGCACGGTCTCGTTGTCGCGGGCGACGGGGACGGCCGTGAAGGAGAGGTCGGCATCGCCGAAGGCCTTGACCACGGCGGCTTCCGCGTTGCGCTTGATACCTTCGACGCGATCGATCGGGTAGGTCCTGGGGACCTTGACGATGCTGTCGATGAACGTGGTCGCCCCGACCATGCGCACGCGCAGCCGCTCGACGTCGATCACGCCGGGCACGCTGCGGATCGCGGCGGTGGCCTTTTCCTGGGCGCCCTCCGGCGCGCGATCGACCAGGGTGTGCACCGTGGAGCTTGCCATGCGCAAGCCGAGCAGCGCGATCATGACGGCCACGGCCGCTGCGGCTGCGGCGTCGCCCCACCAAAAGCCGAAGGCCGCAAGGATCAGGCCGATGATGACAGCGAATGAGCCCATCACGTCGGAGGCGAAATGCAGAGCGTCGGCCGCGAGTGCCTGGCTCCGCGTCTCGCGGGCGGCGCGGTGCAGGGCGCGGGCGCGCCAGAGATTGACGGCGATGTCGATCACCAGCACCACGAACGGCACGGCCGAGATCGTCGGCGGCGGAGTTCCCTCGCGCAGCCGGCTGTAGGATTCCACCAGGATGCCACCGGCCAGCACGTAGAGCAGGGCGGTGACGCCCAGCGCGGAGACGCTCTCGAGCTTGCCGTGGCCGTAATGGTGCTCGTCGTCGGCCGGCTTGTCCGACACCCGCACCACCGCCCAGGTGATGATGGTCGCGACGAGGTCGATCGAGGAGTGCAGCGCCTCTGATATCAGCGCCAGCGAGCCGATCGCGATTCCGACCACGAATTTGGCCGCCGCCATGCCGCCGCTGGCCAGGATCGAAATGGCCGCGACCGATGTCTTGTCATGTTGTCCGCTCATGCCGGGGATTTAGCAGGGCATTCGCGAACATCAAGCGACGATCCACAGAACTAGTCGCGAGTGAGTTGCAGGAGCGAAGCAGGCACTGCCATTCAGGGGCGCCGAAGGCGAACTATGGAGCGCCATTGCGCTCCTGAGAATCTCGAGATTCCGGGTTCGTCCTTTCGGGCGTCCGGGAATGACGGTGGTCGCTAGAGCGTCACCACGATCTTCCCCAGATGCTTGTTCGCCTCCATGTGCTCGAACGCCTTGTCGATGTCGGAGAAGGCGTACACCTTGTCGATCGGCAATTGGAGCTTTCGCGATTCCACCGCGCCCCAGATGTCCTTCCTGACCTCATCGAAGATGGCGCGGACCTCCTCGATGCTGCGGGTGCGGAAGGTGACGCCGATATAGGAGATGCGGCGGGCGGCATGGAGGTCTAAATTGAAATCGGCATGGGTGCCGCCGAGCCGGCCGACATTGACGATGCGGCCCAGGACCTTCGTTGCAGCCAAGTTCTGGTTGGCGACCTTGCCGGAGACCTGGTCGACGATGAGGTCGACGCCTTGGCCGCCGGTCACCTTCAGCACCTCGTCGACCCACGTTGGATCGGAGGAATCGACCGCGAGGTCGGCGCCGTAGTCCTTCAGCCGGCCGCGGCGATAGGCATCGGTCGAGGAGCCGATCACGAGCCTTGCGCCCTTGAGCTTTGCAATCTGCATCGCCATCAGGCCGACGCCGGAGCTCGCGCCCTGGATCAGCACCGCTTGACCCGGCCGCACGCCACCGACGGTGACGACGGCATTGTGCATCGTGGCGAGCGCGACGGGCAGCGTGGCGGCTTCCTCGAAATTCATGTTCGAGGGTGCGCGAAACAGCCGGCCGTGATCGGCGAGCGTGTACTCCGCGAACGCCGCGCCGCCCGATCCCATGACGCGATCGCCGACGTTCACGCCCCTCGCATCGGGTCCAAGCTCGGCGACTTCGCCGGCCCATTCCATGCCGAGCACGGTGCCGGCGCCCCCGGCCGCACCATGAGCGTGACCCTTGCGCATGCCGGTATCGGCGCGATTGAGGCCGCAGGCACGGACTTTGACGAGGACCTGCGTGCCCTCAGGCTTGGGTTGAGCGACGTCGGAAATCCGAGCGCCTTCAGGACCGTAGACATAAGCCTTCATGAATTGCTCTCGCTTCTTGCAGTGACTATTCCGCCGCTTCGCGCTGCGACTGAACGATCATGCCTTCGAGCCTGGAACGAATGATCGCCTCGGCCTCGCGCACGATGCGGGAGATCAGCTCGCCGCAGCTCGGGATGTCCTGGATCAGGCCCTGCACCTGGCCGGCCGACCAGATCCCTTCGTCCGAATTACCTGTGGCGTAGACCATCTTGCCGCGGGCACCCGCAACGAGCTCGCGGATATCCTCGAACTTGGCGCCTTCCTTCTCCATCGCCACGACCTTGGTCGAGATCTCGTTCTTGGCGACGCGCGAGGTGTTGCGCATGGTGCGGAAGATCAGCTCGGTCTCGCGCTCGTCATTGGCGACGATCTTCTCCTTGATGAGCTGGTGGATCGGGCTCTCCTTGGTGGCCATGAAGCGCGTGCCCATGTTGATGCCCTCGGCCCCGAGCGCGAGCGCGGCGACGAGGCCGCGGGCGTCGGCAAAGCCGCCGGAGGCGATCATCGGGATCTTGATCTTGTTGGCGGCGGCCGGGATCAGGATCAGGCCGGGAGTGTCGTCCTCGCCGGGGTGGCCGGCGCACTCAAATCCGTCGATCGAGATGGCGTCGACGCCCATCCGCTCGGCCGACAGCGCATGGCGGACGCTGGTGCATTTATGCACGACCTTGACGCCGTGCTTCCTGAACTCGTCGACATGCTCCTGCGGCTTGTTGCCGGCGGTCTCGACCACAGTGATGCCGGCTTCGATGATGGCGGCGCGGTATTCGGCGTAGGGCGGCGGCTTGATCGCGGGCAGGATGGTGAGGTTGACCCCGAACGGCTTGTCGGTGAGGTCGCGGCAGCGCGCGATCTCCCTGGTCAGGTCCTCCGGCGTCGGCTGGGTCAGCGCCGTAATGAAGCCGAGCGCGCCGGCGTTGGCGACGGCGGCGACCAGCTCGGCGCGGCCAACCCATTGCATGCCGCCCTGGACGATCGGGTGTTCGACGCCGACGAGTTTTGTGAACCGTGTTTGCAACATCCCTGTTTCCCCCGCCTGCGTGGCAGGCTGTGTTCTTCAATTGATGGGAGGAGGATGCCGCTGGGGTCCGGAAAAGTCTATTGCGCCGCCATGCGGGGAGTCATGCGGGCGGTGAGGATGATTCCGCGGGGCGGATAATTTAGGTCCGTCATCCTGAAGGTGCGAGGCATGGGACGCAGCGCGTCCCATGGGGAGCCTCGAAGGATGAACGGCCGAGATGCAGCCGGGCCGTCGCCCTTCGAGGCTCGCTCGCGCTGCTGCGCACCGCGGCTCACGCTTCAGGGTGACGGTCGTAGAGTTGACCCCGCTGCTTCAACGAGCTCGCAATGAGAGGGAGGCTACTCCGCCGACAGCCGCACCACCTGCCGGCCGCCGTTCATTTCTTTCAGGCTGTTGACGAAGTTTTCCGGACGCTGCCAGCGGTTGGGGACCTTGAGGCCCATATATTCGGCGATGTCGCCGATGAAGCCGGTGCA
>DATCRS010000189.1:0-5060 GCA_036568845.1 Devosia sp.
TGATCATCCTGGCTACTGCGGGCCTGTTCGTGCCGCTGCGGATCGAGCATCCGCTGATGATGATCGCCTTCCTGGTGCTGACGTCGGCGACCTTCAGCCTGTTCGGCTTCATCATCGGGCTGTGGGCCGAGGGCTTCGAGAAGCTGCAGATCATTCCGCTGCTGATTCTCACGCCGCTGACGTTCCTGGGCGGCAGCTTCTATTCGATCAACGTGCTGCCGCCGTTCTGGCAGGCGGTGTCGCTGTTCAATCCGGTGGTCTATCTGATCAGCGGCTTCCGCTGGAGCTTTTACGGCATCGCCGATGTCGACCCGACGATCAGCATCATCGCCACGCTCGGCTTCCTCGCGGTCTGCCTGGGCATCGTCAACTGGATGTTCCGCACCGGATACCGGCTGAAGAGCTAGCGCGGAAGAGTTGCGCTCGCCCAGCGAGGATGCCAAGAACGCGCCATGACCGATGTGCGCGACAACGACCTGGCCGAAGCCCTGGCCCTGCACCAGCACGGCCGTTTGGGCGAGGCCGAGCCGATCTACCGGCGCATCGTCGCGACCGAGCCGGACAATGCCGAGGCCCTGTCGCTGCTCGGCACGCTCTGCCAGCAGACAGGCCGGCAGGAGGAGGCCGTTGAGCTCCTCCGCCGCGCCGTTGCGCTCGAGCCGGGCCGGGCCTCGTGGCACGCCAATCTGGGCGTCGCACTCAAGGCGCTGGAGCGCTATCCGGAAGGAGCCGAGGCTCTGCAGGACGCGCTGCGGCTGCGCCCCGACTATCCCGAGGCGCTGAGCAATCTGGGGCTGGTGCAGCACCAGATGGGGCAGTTCGAGGAGGCGGTCGCCAGCTTCGAGCGGGCCATCGCACTCAAGCCGGAAATGGCCGGGTTCCATCTCAATCTGGGCGGGACCTGGCTGCACCTGGGCAACCATGAGAAGGCGGAGGCGTGCTTTCGCCGCGCCGTCACCGCCAATCCGCGGCACCCTGTTGCCCGCACCAATCTCGGCCTGGCGCTCATCAAGCTCGGGCGTGTCGCGGACGGCGAAGCGGAGATGCGCGAGGCCTTGCGGCTCAAACCGGACTCTGCCGAAGCGATGCGCGGCCTCGGCATGGCGCTGCGTGACCAGGGCCGCATGGCCGAGTCGCTCGATGCCTACGCTCATGCGAACGAGCTGGAACCCGGCAATATCCGCGGCCGGCAGCAACTGCTTTTCGTCGAGAACTATCTGGGTCGCGGGACACCGGCCGAGGCGCTCACGCATGCGCGTGCCTTCGATGCGCTGCTGCCGCGACCATCCGGCATCCCCTTCCGCAATGACCGTGACCCCGACCGGGTGTTGCGGGTGGGCTTCGTCTCGGGCGATTTCCGCACCCATCCGGTGGCGCAGTTCTTCGGCCACCTCGTCAAGCACTTCGACCGCAGCCGGATCGAGGTGGGACTCTATGCCAACCAGACCGTCAACGACCAGGTGACGGCGCAGTTCAAGCAGGATGCGGACCTGTGGCGGCCCATAGAGTTGCTCAAGGACACCGAGGCAGAAGCGCTGATCCGCGACGACCGGATCGACATCCTCATCGACCTTTCGGGCCACACCGGCGCCAACCGCATGCCGCTCTTTGCGCGCCGTCCGGCCCCGGTGCAGGCGACCTGGCTGGGTTATTCGGGCACCACCGGGCTTTCGGCTATCGACTACATCATTGCCGACAACAATGTCATCCCGCCGGGCGACGAGGCCAACTATTCGGAAATGCCGATGCGGCTGCCCGAGGCCTATCTCTGCTACAACCCGCCTCGGTTCGCGGGACTGTCGGCAGAGGTTGCGCCGCCACCCGCCAAGGCCAATGGCTATGTCACGTTCGGTTCGTACAACAAGCTCGACAAGGTGAGCGATGCGACGGTCGCCTGCTGGGCCCAGGTGCTGAAATCCGTGCCGGGGAGCAAGCTGCTGATCAAGGCCGGCATCCACGGCAAGGAGGAGGCGCGCCTTGCTACTGCGGCGCGGTTTGCCGTCCACGGCATCGGTGCCGACCGGCTGGTGCTCAAGGGTCAGAACCCCAGCCACCTTCTCCATTTCCAGAGCTATGGCGAGATGGACATCGCGCTCGATCCGTTCCCCTATAATGGCACGACCACGAGTTGCGACGCCTACTACATGGGCGTGCCGCTAGTGACGCTGGTGGGTGACCGCTTCATCTCCCGCGTCGGGTCGAGCCTCAATCGCACCATCGGGCTCGGCGATCTGGTGGCCGAGAGCATCGACGAGTATGTCGCCATCGCTTCTCGTCTCGCGGCCGACCTGCCGGGGCTCGAGCGTTTGCGATCGCGCTTGCGCAACGACCTCTTGACCTCGCCGCTGGGCGATGCGCCGCACTTCGTGCGGAATTTCGAAGCGGCGCTACGGCAGATGTGGCGAACCTGGTGCGAGACACAAGCGCGGTGAGTACGCAGGGATTGCTCGCGCGGGCGTTCACGGCATTTCAGGCCGGGCGCAACGAGGATGCCGCGGCAGCCTGCCGCGAGGTGTTGAAGTCTGCGCCGAAAACCGCCGACGCCCATCACCTCCTCGGCATCATCGCACATCGTTCCGGCAAACCGGACGATGCAGCAAGACATGTCCGGCGGGCCATCGAGGCCAGTCCGGGGCAGGCCGAGTTCCACAACACGCTCGGCGCCATCGAGCGTGCCGCCGGCCGAACCGACGCGGCCATCTCGAGCTTTCGCCGGGCCCTGGAACTGGCGCCGCAGCATGCGCAGGCCATGGTGAACCTCGGCAATGCCCTCGCCGCCGACCGGCAGTTCGAGGCAGCGGCGGAGAGCTATCGCCGGGCACTGACCGTCGCGCCGGATGCAGCCAGCATCCACAACAATCTCGGCAACGTGCTGCGCGAGCTTGCCGATCTGGATGGCGCCATAACGAGCTACGAGGCTGCTCTGGGGCTGGCGCCCAACTATGTCGAGGCGCGGTCGAACCTGGGTGTCGCCCTGGTCGGCGCGGAGCGTTACGGCGAAGCGGTGGCCGCCTACCAACAGGCCCTGGCCCTCGACCCCAACCATCTGCCGGCACTCGCCAATATCGGGCAAGCGCTCCTGGTGATGGGTGAGTACCGAGGCGCTGGTATCCACTACAAACGCGCACTCGAGCTGAAGCCGGACTTTGTCGAGGTCAAGGGCAACCTCGTCGCGCTGCAGAACTATTCCGATGATACGACCGGCAGGCGGACCTGCCTGTTGGCCAAGGAGTACGGCGCCCTCGTCCCCACCGGTGAACCGTATCGGTTCGGCAACGACGCAGACCCGCACAGGCGACTGCGGGTGGGGCTGGTCTCCGGCGATCTGCGCAACCATCCGGTTGGCCGTTTCCTGCTGCCGCTGCTCTCCAGTTACGATCCGGAGGTTATCGAGTTCGCGGCCTATTCCACGGCGCGCGTCGAAGACAAGTTCACGGCTGCCATGCGGCCCCATTTCAGTCTCTGGCGCGGGATCCGTGGCGTGCCGGCGCCGGAGGCGGTGGAGATCATCCGCGGCGATGCTGTCGACATCCTCATCGACCTCGCCGGCTATACCGACGACGCGCGGCTCGACATCTTCGCCCGCCGCGGGGCGCCGGTGCAGGCGGGTTGGCTCGGCTACTCGGGCACAACCGGCATCCCGGCGATGGACCATATCCTCGCGGATCGCTGGGTGGCGCCTGAGGGGACCGAGGACGAATTCTCCGAAACGGTACAGCGCCTGCCCGGGACTTATCTTTGCTTCGGCCAGCCGGATTGGCCCACACCGGGCGAGCTGCCGGCGCGCCGCAAGGGCCACCTCACCTTCGGCAGCTTCAACAACATCGCCAAGCTGGGCGATCGCACTATCGCCACCTGGATCGATGTGCTGCGCGCCGTACCGGGAAGCCACCTCCTGCTCAAGTCGTCCAAAGGTGGTGTGCAGGACCGACTCGACCAGTTGCGCGATCGTTTCACTGCCGCTGGAATTGGCTCCGAGCGCCTGCGCTTCGTGGACCGCGTGGCGGATTGGGATGCGCATCTGGCGCTCTACAACGAGATAGACGTCGGTCTCGATCCTTTCCCCTACAACGGTACCACGACCACGTGCGAGGCGCTGTGGATGGGGGTGCCGGTGTTGACGATCAAGGGCGAGAGCTTCGTCGCGCGTGTCGGCGAAAGCCTGATGCAGACGATCGGACTGCCGGACTGGATCGCCGGTGATGCCGACGACTACGTGACGCGAGCGCGCCGGCTCGCCGGCGATCTCGGGAGCCTGGCAGCCGTCCGAGCGGGGCTTCGCGCACGCGTAGCGTCGACATCACTGGGTAATCCCACCGTCTTCGCCCGGCAGTTCGAAGCTGCGCTGCGGCAGATGTGGCAGCGCTGGTGCGACACGCAGCGCTAACGAGACGGCCACAAAATCTTCAGGTTCTTGCGCCATGAGAGCGCGGTCACCGCAACTCGAAACGGCGCACGTTCCTCAATGAGATTCGATAGGCTCTCCGCCCTGCCGCGGCTCGTAATGGCTTTGGCCCTGCTTTTGGCGTTGGTTGCACCTGCCGCGGCCCAGGTCACCATCTTCTCGCCCTTCAACCTCAAGGAGGCGATGGATAGCGGTGTCCGCAAGCACGCCAACATCGCCTATGCCGACGGGGAGCGGAAGAAGCTCGACATCTACCGGCCCGAGGAAACCAACGGTCCGTCGCCGGTGGTGATGTTCATCTATGGCGGCGCCTGGCGCGCCGGCGATCGGTTCGAATACGAGTTCGTGGGGCGGGCGCTGGCCGCCAATGGCTTCACCGTGGTGATCCCGGACTACCGGCTGTGGCCCGAGGCGAAATACCCCGACTTCCTCGACGACAATGCCCAGGCGATGAAATGGGTCGAGGACAATATCTCCGGTTATAACGGCGACAAGAACCGCTTCTTCCTCGCCGGTCACTCGGCGGGCGCCTACAACGCGGTCATGCTGTCGCTCGATAGCTCGTTCCGGCAGGAATACGGCATCACCATGCCGATCCGCGCGGTCGCCGGCCTGTCGGGTCCTTATAACTTCTATCCGTTCGAATATGGCGAAG
>DATCRS010000190.1:0-7069 GCA_036568845.1 Devosia sp.
CGCCGCGACCTCGGAGCGCGTGATGGCATATTCGATGATGCGCGGCTCCGCGTCCTTGCCGGGCAGGACGAGTTCGGCGGGTTCGGGATGGGATGGCGCGCTGGCCGCCGCGAGCAGCACGCGGATGGCGCGGTTGATGTCTGGCGGCAACACGTCGCCGGCCTGACGACCGACCAGCCCTGCCCCCAGTATCTCTTCGGCCAGCCGGCTGGCGGCGACTATCCGGCCGAGACCGTCGACCACCACCACGCCGTCGAAGTTGTCCGCGATGACGCGATCGAGGATACCTTGGGTGGCGTCTCGCTCATGCGAGGCCTCGGCGTGGGCCCGGCGCCGCAGCATCACTTCGCCAACCAGCGCGTTGATCAGGAAGGCGGCCTGGGCGACGTGAATGGCCGCGGTATCGAGCAGCATACCCAGCCGCATCTGCAGGAGCAGCGCCGCACCCTCGGCGACCACCGCAAGCAGCACCCCACCGAGGATGGCCAACGGCAAAGGCAGGCGTCCTCCCAGGAGGATGGCCGAAAGGCCCATGACGCCGACCAGCACGGCGATCGGCAGCCATCCAACCGGACTGAGCAGGCGCCCCTGTAGCAGCGTCTCGGCCGCGAGGATCTGCACCATGGCACCCGAGATCACGCCGTGACGCGGCAGGATGAATGTGTCGCGCAGCTCGAGTGCTGAGGCACCGACGACCACGTGCTTGCCGGCCACGCGGACCGGGTCGATAGCCCCGCTGAGAACGTCGATCACCGGTATGCGGTCGATCTGCGCCGGATCGATTGAGTAGTCTATCGCAAAACCGGCATCCGCCGGTCCCGCGACACCGGCGATAGAAGCCGCCAGCGACGGATATGCCATATCGCCGAGCGTTATGCCGAATGGGTAAGAGCGAACGAGGCCTCCGGTGCCGGCGGGCACGTTGACGGTGACCACGTCGGCGTATTGCGCAAAACGCGGAATTGGCAGGTTGAAGCGGTTGGCCTCGTTCCCTTCGGCGAGCTGGCGTAGCGCGGCAAGCCGCACGTAACCCCCAGCGCGCTCCAGCGCCTCCTCGAACGCGCGATCGTCAGCTTCGGTCGAGGCCGTACTGAAGTCGATATCGAAGGAGACATCCTCCGCCCCGGCGTCGAGCAGAGCATCGAGGAGCCGCGCATGGGTGCTCCGTGGCCAGGGCCACACGCCAATCCCATTCAGGCTACGTGAATCGATATCGACGAAAACGACCTTGCCGCTCGGCGTACGGGTTTCGGCCGCGAACCTCAGGTCGCGCAGGGCATCGTCGATAGGCCGAAACGCGCCCACGAGCCCGGCGATGAACACCAGGCCCCAGATAAGCAGCGTGATGGCAAATCTTATCCGGCTGTCCACACCGCCCCGCCACAGTTCACGCATCGAGTGTGCAACGGCGAGGTTACCAATCCGTGGCTAGAACAGGCCGCCGACAATGCCGCTCACGGCTCCACCGACCGAGCCCACGGTACTGCCCAACGTCTCGGTGGTGCTGCTGACCGTGGAACCGACGGCGCCCCCGACGGCGCCCACCGCACCACCAACCGCACCTGCGGCCGAGCCGACGGCGTTCCCAACGGTTCCGGTCGCCGAATGCACCGTGCTGCCGACGCCACCAACGTTACCGTTGACCTGCTCCGGGCTCGCCGTTTGCTGCTGGATCACAGCCAGCGGCCGCCCCTTCTGATCGAGGACCACCGGCAGCTTGCCGCGACCCGCGACCTGCATGTTCCTGCCGAGCTCGGAGCTGGCGGTTTGGCCGGCGACAACGACCACCGACTGCCCATTGTGTCCATCCTCGACAGCGACGACGCCGCGCTTGACCGTCACCGCGGTGGCCGACTTTCCGGATGTGACGACGAACTTCGTCCCTTTGACGACTGCGGCCAGATGCGGCGTTCGCACGGCGAAATGCTCGACATTGCGGACGTCGGCCTCGATCTCCACCGTGCCGAAATCCTGCTGCACCGTGGTGAACCGGCGGCCCGTCCGGTCGATGATCCGAATTTGCGTCTGCGCTCCGAGATCGATGCTTTCGCGGCCGCGCTTCAACTGAACCCTGCCGGACTTGAGCGTGCGGATCAGGCGATCGTCCGGCACCACGTCGCCTCGCCTGAGTTCGACCCACTCGTTGGCAACGAACTGCACCACGGCACCGCGGAGCTTGACCGCGACCCAATCGTCGGCAAGAGCCGACCCGATGCTGAGAAGCAGGACAACCGCCGCAAAGGCGGCACGCATGATGTGGCGCATTCTGCGCAGGCGGCCGCAACCGCCCCTCCGTATGGTCTTGGCAGGCAAAATGCCGAAGACTCCATACGAAAGGGCTAATCGGAAGCCCTAACGGGCTCTTTAGGAGATGACCAAAAACCTATCTAACATAGCGCCTTAGCGGTTCATCCGGTTCTCGACGATGTGGTCGACGACCGATGGGTCGGCCAAGGTGGAGGTGTCGCCCAGCGCGCCGAAGTCGTTCTCGGCGACCTTGCGCAGGATACGGCGCATGATCTTGCCGGATCGCGTCTTGGGGAGGCCCGGAGTGAACTGGATGAGGTCGGGGGTGGCGATCGGCCCGATCTCCTTGCGCACCCAGGCCTTGAGCTCCTTGCCAAGGTCCTCACTGCCGTTCTCGCCTGCCATCAGGGTGACGTAGCAATAGATCCCCTGCCCCTTGATGTTATGCGGATAACCGACCACCGCTGCCTCGGACACCTTGGGGTGGGCCACCAGCGCGCTTTCCACCTCCGCCGTGCCGAGGCGGTGGCCGGAGACGTTGAGCACGTCGTCGACCCGGCCGGTGATCCAGTAGTAGCCATCCTCGTCGCGGCGGCAGCCGTCACCGGTGAAGTAGTAGCCTTTGTAGGTTTCGAAATAGGTGGAAACGAAGCGCTGATGATCGCCGTAAACCGTGCGCATCTGCCCCGGCCAGGAGTCCTTGAGCACCAGGACACCTTCGGCTTTGGTCTGCTCCTGCAGCTTGCCTTCGGGTGAGAGCACCAAGGGCTGCACGCCGAAGAATGGCTTCGTCGCCGAACCGGGCTTGGTGGCGATGGCGCCGGGCAGCGCCGAGATCAGGATGCCCCCGGTCTCGGTCTGCCACCAGGTATCGACGATCTCGCAGCGCTCCTTGCCGACATGCTTGTGGTACCAGAGCCAGGCTTCCGGATTGATCGGCTCGCCGACCGAACCGAGCAGCCGCAGCGAGGGCATGGCGTATTTGTCCGGAATCTCGGCGCCGGCCCCCATCAAGGCGCGGATGGCGGTGGGGGCGGTGTAGAAGATGTTGACGTTGTGCTTTTCAATCACCTGCCAGCAGCGGGAGGCGTTGGGATAGCTGGGGATGCCCTCGAACACCAGCGTGGTCGCGCCGTTCGCCAGCGGCCCGTAGACGATGTAGCTGTGGCCGGTGACCCAGCCGACGTCCGCCGTGCACCAGAACACCTCGCCGGGCTTGTAGTCGAACACGCGCTCATGGGTGAGCGAGGCCCAGACGAGATAGCCGCCGGTGGTGTGCAGCACACCCTTTGGCTTGCCGGTCGAGCCGGAGGTGTAAAGGATGAAGAGCGGGTCTTCCGCGTTCATCGGCTCTGGATCGCAGAAGGGCTCGACGCCTGCCGCCGCCTCGTGCCACCAGACGTCACGGCTGCCCTTGATGAGCACGTCGGCGCCGGTGTTGTGGACCACCAGCACCTTTTCGACGCCCGGGCAGTCCTGCAGGGCCTCGTCAACGTTGGCTTTGAGCGGGATGGTCTTGCCGCCGCGGCGGCCCTCGTCGGCGGTGATGACCACCCGGCTGTCGCAGTCGTTGATGCGCCCGGCCAGCGAGTCCGGCGAGAAGCCACCGAAGACGACCGAGTGAATGGCTCCAATGCGTGCGCAGGCCAGCATGGCGTAGACCGCCTGCGGGATCATCGGCATGTAGATGGTGACGCGATCGCCTTTGCGCACGCCAAGCGACTTCAGCACATTGGCGCAGCGGCAGACGCGCTCGTGCAGCTTGCGATAGGTGATCTTGTCATCCATGTCGGGCGAATCGCCCTCCCAGATGATCGCCACCTCGTCGCCACGCTTTTCCAGGTGCCGGTCGATGCAATTGACCGAAACGTTGAGCACGCCGTCCTCGAACCACTTGATCGAGACGTTGGGGTACTCGTAGGAGGTGTTCTTGACCTTGGTGAAGGGCTTGATCCAGTCGATCCGCTGCGCCTGATCGCGCCAGAAGCCGTCCGGATCGGTGACTGAACGCTGATAGAGCTCGGCGTATTGCTCCGCCGTGGTCAACGTCCGTGCCTTCGCAGCCGCGCCCGGCTCGAACACCAAATTCTCGGTCATGTAGTCCTCCCGTGGGCACGATCCCGAGCGGGCACCTGCCGGCTCTGGGGCAGGATCGTGCACCGATAGCCCACGCCAGGTTCCGCCCTTTTCAGAACCAGTTTGGCGCCTGCCTATGCGGAAGTTCTAGCCACAGCCTTGAGCTGAGACAAGAAGACCAATGGCCAAGTGGTCTTCAGGCGTCGCGGGCCTTGCGGGATGCCAGCAGTTCCGCCAGCCGCGGCATCAGCGAGACGTCGAGATGGGCGCGCTTGAGGGCCGTGTACCAGAGTGCTGCCGACCAAACGGCCTGGGCAAGGACGGCGGCCAGCGCTGCACCCATGAGCCCCAGTGGCGGCACCAGCAGGAGATTGGCGACAACCAGCACGGCCATGCCGATGCCGACGGCGGGCAGCACGTCATAGGGCCGATCGTTCATCGAGAGCACCACCGACGCCGGGCCGAAAAAGGCGCGGACAATAAGGGTCAGGCAGAGCACCGCCATCGGCAGAGCACCCGCCCCGAAGCCGGGCCCAAACAGGAACAGCGCCAGCGGGCCACCGATGAGGACGATGAGGAAGAGAACGATTGCGGTGCCAGCAGCAACCAGGTTGGCTTCGCCGATCTTCCGCAACAGGGCCTCGCGGTTCTTGGCCACTTCGAACATGTCGGGCAGCACGACCGAATAGACGGCCGCCACGCCGAAGGCGACCAGTGAGAAAACCCGGGCACAGACGCCGAAGATCGCCAACGTCGGCAAGTCCATGAGGTTGGCGAGCAGGATCAGATCGATATCGAAGAAGAGATCGGTAGCGAGCGCGATAATGGCCCAGGGAAGCGCGAAACGCCACCAGCGCCGCACTTCCGTTTTTCGCCATTCGACGGTCACCGGAACCTGCTTGGCCACTCGCGACAGGTGCAACAGCTGGACCAGCGCGATGAGGGCGAAACCGGCCGCCAGCATCCAGACGAAGGCACCAAAACTGTCGGCCGGGCCAAAGGCAAATGTCGCCACGGTAAGCGCGATCACCATCAGCATGGGCCGGAACACCGTATCTGCGAAGAACCCGGCATAAGGGCGCTTGAGCCCCACCAGCAGGGCCGAGTTGCAGTAGACGGTCGCCGTGGCAAAGCTCATCGCCACCAAGGCACCCCAGTGGGCCTCCACGACGACGCCGGTGGGTCCCAGTAGGCCGGCCAGCGGATAGCCCACGAGCAGCAGGAGGCCCGTCATCACCAGCACGTGGAGATAGGACCGGCGCATGAAGCCGAGCAGATGACGTCCATCGCCCGCGGCCCGGTACTCGGCGGCGAAGAAAGTGCCGGTGGTCTCAAAACCGAGCGGCATCAGGATGGCGATGATATTGGCCGCCGCGATGATCAGCAGGTAGTCGGCCAGCATCTCGGCGCCCCAGAGCCGGGCGATGGCGGCCTGGGCCAGGAATACCACCCCCGCGCCCGCGATCCGGGTGCCGAAGATGATGTTGGATTGAGAAAACAGCCTTCGCAGCAGGTGCTTCATGAGCCCGTCGCCTCCGCTGCCTTGTGCCGGCGCTGGAGCATGCGGGTGCGGAAGGATTGTAGCCACTCGCGCGCGCCGAACGCGGCTTGGCCGAGGAGGAAGGGCAGCGGGTAGGCCGCGTAATTGGCCACCGGGGGAACTGGCGTGATGAGGCCTGCATCGCCCACCATGCCGGACTTGAACTGATGCAGCCCCTGGAAACCATCGGTGCCACCGAGGTCGTACCAGCGGGCCGCGGTGTTGTCGCGGAGCCAGCCGATGATGTGCCAATGGAGGAAATAACCCGCCCGCAGCGGCAGCGCGCGGTCCTGGGTGGCGCCGTAGAGGTAGACGGCTCGGTCGCCTGCCTTGAAGACGATAGCGCCGGCAATGACCTCACCACCCTCCGAGACGAAGAAGAGTTCCGGCCGCAGCGCATCGCTCGCCATGCCCATCAGCGGCTCGATGGTGCCGTGATAGGCGGAGTGATCCTCAAAACCCTTGCGATCGACCATCCGGTCGTAAAGTGCCGCGAACTCCGGCAGCCGTTCCGGCACGGCCCGCTCGAAACTGAGCCCGGCTTTCTCGGCCTTGCCGAGTTGCCGTCGCCAGTTCTGTGAGAAGCTTTTTCGTTGTTCGTCGTCGGAAAGGCGCAGCTTGACGATGTAGCGGTCGTTGAACGCCATCTGGGCGCCACGGCGAAAGCCGCGAGCCATGAGGAGGTCGAATTCCGGGTTGTCCGACCCGAGGGCCGGCAGGGGCAGCAGCGAGAGCATCATGCGCCGCTCGCGGGCATAGTGCGCCACCAGCGCTTCCACCATCTGTCCGTAGCGGCCGGTAGCGTCGCCCTCGACCGACTTGAGGAACGGCCCCCACTTGGCGATGGCGATGCGCGCAAGGCCTAGCGGCAGTCGCTGGATCATGACCAGGCAGCCGCCGATCACCGTTCCGTCGGCCGAGATGAGCATCGGCTCGAGCGCGACCTTCGGCCAGCGCGCGCGGGCGAAGGTGAAGAGTTGCTCCTGCGACACGCCGTCGAAGTCGCCGACCTGTGCTTCCCATTCGGCGCCCGAAACGAGGCGAAGGGAGACATCGGTCTGGGCCACCGGCGTGGCCTGATCGAGTGTTTCGGCAATGGCAGACATGGGCTTCCCCGGCCTTTGGTTACCGGGGACGCTACGCGCCGGAGGTGAGCAACTTGCTACCGACGCCCGCCAAATGCCCCAAAATTTGGGGCTTGGTTAC
>DATCRS010000191.1:0-6705 GCA_036568845.1 Devosia sp.
CTACAACACGGTCGGCTTCAACGACGACACGCGTGCCTTCCCCTCCATTCCCGCCCGCCACGATGTGGCGCGCCGGGTGGACTGCGCCTTCCTTGCCCGCCTCGTCACCGAGCATCGCCTCGGCCTCGACGAGGCGCACGAGGTGGCGCACGACCTCGCCTACGCGCTCGCCAAGCGCGCGTACAGGCTCTAGCTACGCATCTGAACTTCGGGAGGAAAACAATGTTTCAGATGACCAAACTGGCGGCCGCCGCAATGATTGCCGCCGCCATGTCCGTCACCGCGGCCAGCGCCCAGACGGTGCTGCGCTCGTCCGATACCCATCCGGATGGGTATCCGACCGTCGAGGCGGTTAAGTATTTCGGCCAGCTCGTCGAAGAGCGCACCCAGGGCCGCTACAAGGTGGAAGTCTACCACTCTGCCCAGCTCGGGCAGGAAGCCGACACGATCGAGCAGGTCCGCTCGGGCGTGATCGACCTCAACCGCGTTTCCATGGGTCCGTTCAACGGCCTCGTACCGGAAACGCAGGTGCCGTCGCTGCCCTACATCTTCCGGTCGCCCGAGCACATGCGCAAGGTGATGCTGGGCGAGATCGGCGACGAGATCGCCAAGGGCTTCGAGGCGCACGGCCTCGTGGTGCTGACCTACTATGATGGTGGCGCCCGCTCGTTCTACAACTCGGAAAAGCCGATCGAATCCCCGGCCGATCTCAACGGCATGAAGCTCCGTGTCATGCAGTCGGACATCTTTGTGGACATGGTCGCGGCGCTGGGCGGCACGGCCACGCCGATGCCCTATGGCGAAGTCTACTCGGCGATCCAGACCGGCGTGGTCGACGGCGCCGAGAACAACTTCCCGAGCTACGACACGGCGGGGCACTTCGAAGTCGCCAAGAACTACTCGCTCGACGAGCATCTGATCGTACCGGAAGTCTTCGTCATGTCGAAGGCGAGCTGGGACAAGCTGACCCCCGAAGATCAGCAGATCTTCAAGGACGCGGCTCGCGAAAGCGCCCAGAAGCAGTTCGAGCTCTGGGACGCGCAGGTCGCCGCCTCGCGCGCCAAGGTCGAGGCTGCCGGCTCGGTGATCAACACCCCCGACAAGCAGCCATTCATCGATGCGATGAAGCCGGTCTACGACAAGTACGTGACCGACCCCAAGCTGCAGGATCTCGTCGCCCGCATCCAGGCGACCGAATAACCCGTGATCCGGCCGCTGTCGCCTCCCTCCCCCTTGAGGGGAGGGAATGAGGGAGGGGGTTATGAAGTCGGCACCGAGGTTCCCCTCATAACCCCTCCCCCGCCCCTCCCCTCAAGGGGGAGGGGAGCGAGGGGCCCGTGAACGCGCCAGAGATTTCTTCCATGAGCAGTCCCGTCGTTCCATCGAGCACCCACCACCGCTTCGCCGGACTGGCGCGGGCGCTCTCCCGCGTCTCAACCGCAGCCCTCTGGCTTGCCGGTACCGGCCTCGTGGCCATGACCGTCATCGTCGGCTGGCAGGTGTTCACCCGCTACGTGCTCAACTGGTCGAACGCCTGGACCGAGCCGGCCGCCGTGCTGCTGATGAGTTGGTTCATCTTCCTGGGCGCCGCGGTAGGCATCCGCGAAAACTACCACCTCGGCTTCGACGTGCTGCTCTACGTGCTGCCCAAGAGCTCCAAGCGCGTGCTGCGCTCCATTTCCGACGTCGTCGTCATCGCCTTTGGCGCCGGTATGATCTATTTCGGCCTGCAGTTGGTCGCGCTGGGCTGGCCTGCGCGACTGCCCTCGCTCGGCATCCCCGAGGGCGTGAAATACCTTCCCATCGTCTTCGGCGGCGTCCTCATCATCCTCTTCGCACTTGAGCGCCTGCTGCTGCGCTGGTCCGGCGTCGATGTCGATGCCGATGCCGACCTCCATCTCAAGGACGTGCCCGACGCCACAACCGTCAAGGAGGCGTGAGCCATGGCCTCGACGACGGCGGGCATCGTGCTCGAAAGACACCCCCACCCCTGTCCCCTCCCCGCAAGGGGGAGGGAGACCCGACTGCGAACCCTCGGCTCCTTCGTCTCCTTCGTCTCCTCCCCCCTTGCGGGGGAGGGACAGGGTGGGGGGTACTTTTTGCGCGTCGAAGCCGGACAAGGACTCTAACCCATGGCCGTTGTCATCCTTTTCGGCACTCTCGCCATCCTGATGCTGATCGGCACGCCGATCGCCTTCTGTCTCGGCGTGGCGAGCTTTGCGACCATTCTCTACATGGGCCTGCCGCCGCTCGTCGTCTTCCAGCAGATGAATTCGGGCATGAGCGTCTTCACGCTGCTCGCCATCCCGTTCTTCATCTATGCGGGCGACCTGATGGTGCGCGGCGGCATTGCCCAGCGCATCGTCAACTTCGCCGGCTCGCTCATCGGGCATGTGCGCGGCGGCCTGGGCCAGGTCAACATCGCGGCGTCCACCCTCTTCGGCGGCATTTCCGGTTCGGCCGTTGCCGAAGCCGCGGCGGTCGGCGGGCTGATGATTCCGCAGATGAAGGCCCGCGGCTATGGCGCCGATTATGCGGTGAACGTCACCTCCATGGCAGCGTTGATCGCGCTGCTGCTGCCGCCCAGCCACAACATGATCATCTATTCGATCGCCGGTGGCGGCCGCATCTCCATCGCCGACCTCTTCACCGCCGGCATCGTGCCGGGCTTGTTGTTTGCCGGCGCACTGATGCTCACGGCCTATTTCGTCGCGCGCAAGCGCGGCTATCCGGTGGAAGCCTTCCCCGGCTTCCGGCGGGTGGGCTGGCTGTTCCTGGTCTCGGTGCCGGGCCTCCTCCTGATCGGCATCATCTTCGGCGGTGTCCGCTCGGGCGTGTTCACCGCCACCGAAAGCTCCTGCATCGCGGTGGTCTATGCCGTCCTGGTGACCGTGCTGGTCTACCGCAACATGGGCTGGAAGGAATTCGTCGACGCCACCTTCGGGGCGGTCCGTACCACTGCCATGGTGCTGCTCATCATTGGCACCGCGGCAGCCTTTTCCTGGCTGATGGCCTATCTCCGCATCCCGACGCAGCTGGTCGACTGGCTGCAGGGCGTGTCGCAGGACCCGCTCGTGATCATGCTGCTGCTCAACATCATCATGCTGCTGCTCGGCACGTTCATGGACATGGGCCCGACGATCATCATCACCACGCCCATCTTCCTGCCGATCGCCCTCGCCTATGGCGTTGACCCGGTGCATTTCGGCGTCATCATGATCCTCAACTACGGCATCGGCCTCAACACGCCGCCGGTGGGCGCTGTGCAGTTCGTGGCCTGTGCGGTGGGCAAGATCACGGTTTGGCAGGCGATGCGTTCGATCTGGCCCTTCTATGCCGCCGGCATCGTCGTGCTGGCGCTGGTCACCTACGTGCCGGAAATCTCGCTCTGGCTGCCGCGCGTGTTCAAGGGAGGCTGAGGTGGCGACCACCCGAACCATTCCCCGGGAGAAGCTCTCGACCAAGGTCGTGTCCTCTCTGCGCTCGCGGCTCCTTGCGGGCGAGTTCCCGCCGGGCCAGAAGCTGCCCACCGAGGCGCAACTGACCGACCAGTTCGGCGTGAGCCGCACCGTAGTGCGCGAGGCCATCGCGACTCTCGCGGCAGACGGGCTCGTCGAGTCGCGGCAGGGCGCGGGTGTGTTCGTCGTCAACCATCCGGCCTCGACCTTCGGTTCGCTGGCCGCGGAGATGGGAAGCCGGGTATCGACCGCGCTTAACGTGCTGGAGGTCCGCCTCGCCATCGAGGTGGAGAGCGCGGCACTGGCAGCCGAGCGGCGCAACCTGTCGCAGCTTGCGGAGATGGAAGAGGCGTTCTTCGAGTTTGAGCAGTTGCTGCGCCAGGAGCAGCCGACGGGCCCTGCCGACTTCGCCTTCCACCGCGCCATCGCCCAAGCGACGAACAACCCCTTCTATGTCGAGATGCTCGATGCCCTGGGGCAGCGCGCCATCCCCTGCGACGTGACCTCGCCCTGGACCACCGAGCTGGTGCAGAGCATCGAGTACCAGCGCGGCCTGCAGGTGGAGCACAAGGCCATCCTCGACGCCATCATCGGCAAGGATCCCGACCGCGCCCGGGCCACCATGCGTGAGCACCTTGCGCGCAGCCAGACCCGCTACCAGCTCCGCCTGCACGAGCGGGCTGCACACTATTCCGCCACTGCCAGGGAAGACGTATGACCGAGACCCACACCGACTTCGAAAGCCGCTGGGCCATCGATCCTGACGCCGCGGCCATGATGGGGACCGATGAGCTGAGGATGAACTTCCTCATCGAGGAGCTCTTCACCCCCGGCCGTATCCGCCTGACCTATACCCACTACGACCGCATGATCGTCGGCGGCGCCATGCCGGTGCAAGCTCCGCTGCCGCTCGAAACGATCAAGCCGACCGGTACCAGGACCTTCCTCGAGCGGCGCGAGATGATGGTGGTCAATATCGGCGGCCCGGGCCGCATCGAAGCCGATGGCCAGCCCTTCGATGCCGGCACGCGCGACATGGTCTATCTCGGCATGGGCCTCGACGCGGTAAGTTTCGCTTCGGCCGACGCCGCCAACCCGGCCAAGTTCTACCTGCTCTCGGCGCCGGCCCATCAGGCCTATCCGTCGATGCTTTTGAAGATCGACAATGCCAAGCGGCTCGATCTCGGCGCGGCCGAGACCTGCAACAAGCGCTCGATCTTCCAGTTCATCCACCCGGAGAGCCCGGCCAAAACCTGCCAGCTGGTCGTCGGCCTCACCACCTTCGCGCCGGGCTCGGTCTGGAACACCATGCCGTGCCATATCCACGACCGGCGCATGGAGGCCTATCTCTATTTCGACCTGCCCGAGACGGCGCGCGTCTTCCACATGATGGGCGAGCCCAGCGAGACGCGGCACCTCGTCGTCGCCAACGAGCAGGCGATCCTCTCGCCTGGCTGGTCGATCCACTCCGGTGTCGGCACGGCGAGCTACACCTTCATCTGGGCCATGGCCGGCGACAATGTCGACTACACCGACATTGACCCTGTCGCCATCGGGGACCTCAGGTGACCGATCTATCCCCGTTCAGCCTTGAAGGGCGTACAGTGATGGTTACTGGCGCCAATACCGGCATCGGGCAGGGGATCGCGGTGGCCGTCGCTCGGGCAGGCGGCCATGTCCTTGCCGTAGGCCGTTCCTCCATGACAGACACCTTACGTCAGGTGACAGAAGTTCATGGTACGGCTCACGCCATTGCTTGCGACCTGAGCGAGCTTTCCTCGGGACTTTCCATGCTGGAAACGGCGTGGGAGCAGCACGGTCCGATCCACGGGCTCGTCAACAATGCCGGGATCATCCGCCGCGCCGATTCGACCGATCTCAGCGAAACGGACTGGGACGAGGTCATCGACCTCAATCTCAAGACCACCTTCTTCCTCTGCCAAGCCTTTGCAAAACATGTGTTTTCGGCATCGGGCAGCGGCAAGATCGTCAACATCGCCTCGCTGCTGTCGTTCCAGGGCGGCATCCGCGTCGCCTCCTACACCGCCTCCAAGCACGGCGTCGCCGGCATCACCCAGGTGCTCTGCAACGAATGGGCCGCAAAAGGCATCAATATCAATGCGATAGCGCCGGGCTACATCGAATCCAACAACACCGAAGCGCTGCGCGCCGACCCGGACCGCTCCTCCGCCATCCTCAGCCGCATCCCGGCCGGCCGCTGGGGCAGGCCGAGCGATATCGGCGACGCGGCCGTGTTCCTTTTATCCAATGCTTCCAACTACATGCACGGCACGATCGTCCCGGTGGACGGCGGCTGGCTGGCGAGGTGAAACGATGACGAAGGTCTTTGCACAGCCCGACGAGGGCAAGGTCACCCAGCTCGACGGCTCCAGCCGCCGCGTCATCCTCTCGCTGCCCGAGCTGATGCTGGTCGAATTCACCTTTGAAAAGAACGGCGTAGGCGCTCTCCACTCGCATCCGCACATCCAGTCGAGCTATGTCGCCGAGGGCGTCTTCGAAGTCACCATCGACGGCGTCACCCAGACCATCGGCAAGGGCGGCGCCTACATAGTGCCATCGGGCCTTGTCCATGGAGTAAGGGCGCTGGAGGCCGGTAAGCTCATCGACAGCTTCACGCCCACACGGGAAGATTTCCTCTAAACTTGAAGCAAATCAAAGGTTTCCCGGTTTTCCACAGGGTCCGTTATTGGGACTTCCCATCGGGCAGCCGCTGGTTCATTTTGCCGTTTTTAGCGCGGACGCACCTACGGGGGACTAGTCCTTGTTTCATGAATACCGTGGCTATCGCATCCGCCTGATCGAAGCGGAGCGATGGAACGCCGAGGTCGTCGAACTGGCGAGCGGCGCACTGCTTCCGACCAAGCTCATCGCCACCCCCGAAGAAACCCTGCGCGAGTTCTCACACCGCGCCCGCAAGCTCGTCGACATCTATGTCGATACGCCCTCGTCGTTTCTCCGCGTGCTCGGACCGGCACGGCCCTGGCAGACTATTCTACAGTGATTTCCATGCGTTGCCCGGCCGTGACCGTTACAGAACGATCACGCTCGGAGCCGTCATAGCCTCGCACCACCACGCGGTAGCTGCCCGCCGGCAGGGTGACAGTGCGCTCCGAGCCGTAGCCGTAGCCCAGCTGTTCCCCATGCGAATTGAAGATCTCGATGCTGTCGGCACCCGGTGACCGCACCGCGAGGACGCCGGCATTCAGCACCACGTCGACCGGCTGCT
>DATCRS010000192.1:0-2174 GCA_036568845.1 Devosia sp.
CTTGAGGAAGGTGAAGCCGCGCTCCATGCGCGCCTTGAGGCGCTTGCCGGTCTCCGTGCCGCTCGGCTTCTCGGCGTCCGTGTCGCAATAGACGCGCACCTGGTCGCGAAACCTGCCGCCGAGCATCTGGTAGATCGGCACGGTCGTCGCCTGCTGCAGCTGCCGGTACTGGTCGGTGTACTGCCACGGGATCACGTCCTCGAGCCAGGCCGGCACGTACTTTTCGATCCGCCGCGCCAGCCGGATGCCGTTCTGCAGCGAGATGTGGCCGACATGGTCGATGGCGAGCGGGATCTCGTAGCCGATCACCTCGCGCACTTCGTGAATGTACTGCTCGAGCAGGTCGATGCCCTTCTCGGTGAAGTGCAGCCCGCTGAACGGATGCCGGACATTGTGGATGTCGTAGACGGCGTTCTTCTCCCGCCGCTCCTCCAGCGTCTTGCGCAGACCGGGGCCCGGATGGACCTTGTAGCCTTCGAGCGATCCCGCCGGCGCCACCACCGCGCCGGGAGAGTCCACGATCTGCATCAGCCCCAGGTCCATCTTCAAGAAGGTGAACCCCATGTCCATGCGCTCCTTGAGCCGCTTGCCGGTCTCCGTGCCGCTCGGCTTTTCGGCATCGGTGTCGCAATAGACCCGCACCTTCTCGCGGAACTTTCCGCCCAGCATCTGGTAGATCGGTACGCCATAGGCCTTGCCGGCAATATCCCAGAGCGCGATCTCGACGGCCGAAACGCCGCCGCCCTGCCGCCCGTCGCCGCCGAACTGCTTGATGCGGCGGAACAACCGGTCGATGTCGCACGGGTTCTCGCCGAGCAGCCGGCTTTTGAGCATCAGCGCATAGGTGGCGCTGGCCCCGTCGCGCACCTCCCCAAGGCCGACGATGCCCTGGTTGGTGTAGATCTTCAAAAGCGCCGTGCGGAACGGCGCGCCGGTGATCTCGGCCACCCGCATGTCGGTGATGCGGAGTTCCGAGGGACGGGAAAACGTGTTGACGCGATCGAGGGCGTCTTCGGCAATATTGGTCGTCATTGTGCTTTGGGGGTTCGAGGTGGGCGCCGGCAGATGGGAGCCGGCTCAGGGCAGGGGAAGGGCGGGGCGGCTAGGCCGCCTTCAGGGCATTGGTCGTCTCGGCGTCGAAGAGGTGGATCTTCTGTTGGTCGAACTCGAGGTGCACCGTCTCGTCCGGCTTCACCACCACGCTCGGCTCGACGCTGATGTTCACCACCGAACCGCCGAGGAACGCCTGGACGAAGGTGATGTCGCCGGTCGGCTCGACCGTATACACCTTGGCCGGCACTGTGCCCGGCTTCGGCTCGTGGTGCAGCTTGATGGTCGAGTGCCGCGCGCCCAGCACCACCTTGCTGCTCGTCGCGGTGCGCGCCTTGGCGGCGTTCGCCGCCGAAAGCGGCAGTTCCCAGCCCTCGCCACCCACGAGCACCACCTCGGCGCCGCGCGTCTCCGCCTCCAGCGGGATGAGGCTCATCGCCGGCGAGCCGACAAAGCTCGCGACGAACATGTTCACCGGATTGGCGAACACATTTGCAGGCGTGTCGTATTGCTGCAGGAAGCCGCCATTCATCACCGCCATCTTGTCGGCCATGGTGACCGCCTCGAGCTGGTCGTGCGTCACATAGACGATGGTGGCCTTGAGGTCCTGGTGGAAACGCTTGATCTCGGCCCGCATCTGCACGCGCAGCTTGGCGTCGAGGTTCGAGAGCGGCTCGTCCATCAGGAACACCCGCGGGTCGCGCACGAGCGCCCGGCCCAGCGCCACGCGCTGCTGCTGGCCGCCCGAGAGCTCGCGCGGCCTGCGATCGAGCAGGTGTGTCATGTCGAGGACGCGCGCAGCTTCTCTCACTTTGCGGTCGATCTCGTCGCGCGGCAGCCGGCGCATCTGCAGCGGAAAGGCCAGGTTCTTGTAGACCGATTTCTGCGGGTAGAGCGCGTAGTTCTGGAACACCATTGCGATGTCCCGGTCCTTGGGGTCGAGGTCGTTGACCACCCGGTCGCCGATAACGATGTCGCCCGAGGTGACCGTGGTCAGGCCAGCGACGAGATTGAGCGTGGTCGTCTTGCCGCATCCGGATGGGCCGACCAGCGCGACAAACGCACCGTCGTCGACCGTCAGGGACACGTTGTTGACGGCGTTGAAGCCGCCGTAGGTCTTGACG
>DATCRS010000193.1:0-6180 GCA_036568845.1 Devosia sp.
CCGGGTTGATGGTGACGAGCTGGATGGCGATCTCCGGCGCCAATCCGCTTTCGATGGCAAGGCGCACATTGTGGTCGGTGGCGCCGAGCTTCAGCGTATCGCTGGCGGAGCGGTCGTCGGTGCAGAGCGCGAAATTCGACCAGTCGGTAAGGCCGTCCGCGAGCATGGCCTTGACGATGTCGGGGAGCGAATGGGGCCTGAGTTCCATGAAGAGACCGCGCCGCAGCTTGTCGCGCACTTCGTCCGGCGTCCATGCCTCGTGGTCGGAGGCCATGCCGGCCGCTGCGAAGGCGTTGACCTCGGGCGAAGCGCGCAGCCCGGCCGCGTGGCCCTCGACGACGCCGCGCTGCTCGAAGGTGGCGCGGATCATGCCCCAGAGCCGGCCGTAGCTCGGGTTCTCCGGGTTCCAGACGGCCGGCCAATCCATCACCTCGTCGAGGCCGGCGACCTGGAGGCTCTCGCGCAGGAACTGGCGCTGTTCGTCATAGCCGAAATGCCCGCCGCCCCACTCGTAGGCGGTGGGCGGGACGGCCGAACCGGGGAGCGGAAAGATCTTGGCCGGCGATCCGGCGCGCCGCGCCGTCAGCCAGAATTCGAGGTTGTGTGCGCCGTCGACATTGGAGAATTCGTGGCTCGCCTCGCAGGTCCAGGTGCAGCCATGCGGGAGCACCAGCGCCGCCTCGTATTCTGGCGTCAGGTGCGAGCTTTCGATGTGCTTATGCACTTCGCCGAAGCCGGGCACGGCGCTCAGGGTGGGCTCATGCCGTCGCTCGCGCACCTCGCCGGGATAGCTGCCTGCCGGACCGGTCCAGGCGATGCGCCGGCCGCGAAAGACGATCTCCTGGTCGTCGTGCCAGCGCCGCGCATGCACATCGAGAAGCCGGCCCACCCTCAACGCAAGGTCCGCCGGCCGCTTGCCCAGCGCCACCAGCGTCAGGTCCTGCCGGATGACGACTTCGTCAGCGGCGTTGATGAGGAGGTCGTCGGGGAGAGTGGTCACAGCGTTACCCTCCAGATTGTCACCAGCCGCACGCATTCCTCGACGATGGCGGCGATGAGCCGTTCGCCCTTTTCGGCAGTCGCCCCGCGCGGGTCGCCGAAGACGCCGCTGCGATTGAAGGCGCTGAGCTGCATCGGCTCGAGGCCGAAGGTTTCGGGAAAGACCGGATATTCGGGCGCCGCCCGATCCAGCTTCACGCTCTCGGGCGCCAAGGCCAGCATCATCGAGGTCTCGACTTCGTCGGCGTGATAGAATCCTGGCCCGGCGGGTTGGCTGTCGCAGATTTCGGCCGCGAAAGTCTCGAGCTTGGGATAGTCGAGATGCAGCACGCGAAAGCCGGCTTCGCTCAGGGTGCGCGCCGCCAGCGCAATGGGCTCGCGGTTGCCGAAGTGGCCGTTGAGCGTGACGAGCCCCTTGGCGCCCATGCGCTGCAGGCCGCGACCGATATCGGTGACCACGGCTCGCAGCGTCTCCGGCGAGAGCGACAACGTTCCGGCCCAGCCTTCAGCCGTCCAGGCGTCGCCATAGGCAATGGCGGGCAGCAGAAGCGCGTCGGTCGCTTCGGCGAGCCGGCGCGCAACGCCGCTCGCCAGCACGGTGTCGGTGGTGAGGGGGAGATGTGGACCGTGCTGCTCCAGCGCCCCGACGGGCAGCACGGCGATCAGCCTGCGCGCGATCGCCGCCTCGAGTTCGGGCCAGCTGGCCTTCTCTGCCGTGGTGGGATTGTAGCGCAAGCGCAGCCCTCTGGATTGGCCCCGAAAAGCATTTGACAAGCTCGTGTCGCCTGTCGTTAGCTCGACAGGTAAACCGGTTTACCGGACGGGGGTCAAATGGGTTCAGCGCTTTTCCACGGTGGGACCATTCTCACTGTGGACACTGAAAACCGCTCATTCGCGGAAGGCTGGATCGCCGTCCACGACGACCGGATCAGTGGCGTAGGCCCAAAGGCCACGACTCCCGACCCGTCCGGATATGACGAGGTGTTCGACCTGACACGACACCTCGTCATCCCGGGCCTGGTCAATGCCCACACACACTCGGCGATGGTGCTGTTTCGCGGCCACTCTGAAGGCCAGAGCCTTCTCACCATGGAAGGCTGGTACAACTCCATCCGCGAGCCGGAGCTGTCGCTGGTCGCGTCCGACATCGGCCCGGCGGTGGCGCTCTCGGCGGCAGAGATGCTGCTCTCGGGCACCACGACGTTTTGCGACCAGTATTTCTTTGCCGAGGAGATCGCCGCGGCGGTGAAGCAAGCCGGCATCCGTGCCGTCATCGCCTATGGCATCGTGCAACTCGGCGACGAGCAGCGAGGCAAGGAAGAGCTTGCCAAGGCCACGGGCTTTCTCGAACAGCAGCGTTCGGCCGATGGTCGGGTGATCCCCTGGTTCGGGCCGCACGCGCCCTATGTCGACAATACCGAAGACCTGCTGCGCGCCGAGGTCGAAGTCGCCAACCGGTTCGGCGTCGGCCTTCACCTCCACATGGCTGCCGGTCCGGAAGACAACGAGGAGACCGAGGCGCGCTACGGCAAGACGGCGACGGTGGCGCTCGAAGATATCGGCTTTTTCAATGGCCGCATCCATGCCGCACACTGCCTCGACCTCAGCCCCGAGGACATTGCCGTCTTCGCTCGTGCGCCGGCGGCCTCGGTCGCCTACTGCGCCACGGCCGGGCTGCGCTCGGGCCGTGAGGGCATCTGCCCCGTCCAGGACCTCAAGGCCGCAGGCGTCACCGTCGCCATCGGCACGGATAATGTCGCGGCCAACAATTCCTATGACATGATCCAGGAGATGCGGAACGCCGGCCTCGTGGCCAGCCACCGCGAGGGCCGGGCGCAGCCGATCGGCAGCCGAGACCTCCTCCGCATGGCGACCATCGATGGCGCGAGGGCGCTCGGGCTCGATCGCGAGATCGGCAGCATCGAGGCCGGCAAGGCCGCCGACATCGTCGCCATCGACCTCTCCGGCCCGGGCTATTCGGAAACGCCGGATCCCGAGACGCTGCTGATCTATTCGGGCAGTGGTCGCGATGTGCGGCATGTCTGGGTGGCGGGCGAACAGCTGGTGCGCGACCGCCAACTGGTGCGACGCCCCTATGCCGATATCCGCGCTGACTATTCACGGACCTACACAAGTTTCTGGGACCGCCTCGCGGACGCCAAAAAGAAGAACACCAACAGGGAAGTCGCCTAGTTTTGACCAAGCGTACCTTCATCTTCGACAGCGACGGAGGCGTCGACGACGCACAGGCGCTGATCATGCTCGTCGCCAACGGCAAGGTGCCGGACCTCATCACCACCGTGTTCGGCAATGTCGGGCTCGACCAGGCGACCACTAATCTCCTCGCCGTGCTTTCGATGCTCGAAATCGCGGTGCCGGTGCACAAGGGCGCGGATCGCCCGATGGTGCAGCCGATCATCGATGCGAAATACGTCCATGGCGACGATGGCCTGGGAGGTGCGCGCCGGCCGGAGAAGCAGGCTATGCCGGCGTCCGATGATGCCATCGGCGTGCTGCGCAGGACTTTCGGCGACGCGGCAGCCAAGGGCGACAAGGTCGACATCCTGATGATCGGCCCGCTCACCAATCTGGCCTGGGCACTGCGGCTGGAACCCGGCATCATCGACGGCATCGGCACGCTCACCATCATGGGTGGCAATGTCTATGGCCGCGGCAACACCACGCCGGCCGCTGAGTTCAACATCTATGCCGATCCGGAGGCGGCGCATGTCGTCCTCACCGCCGGCATCGAGACGGTGGTCGTGCCGTGGGAGCCCTGCACCACGCATTTCATGTCCGGCGAACGCATCGATGCCCTCTTCGACGGCATTCCCGAGAACCCGCTGCGTGACTTCTCGAATGCGCTGGCCATGCATGCCCGGCAGAACCGCATTCGCTACGGCGCTCCCGACCGGCTGCTCTATGTCGATCCGCTGGCCGCCGCCGTGCTGCTCGATCCATCGAGCATCACGAAATCTATCCTGGCTTCGTCCAGTGTCGCGCTCGCCCCAGGCATCACGCGCGGCATGACGCTGGTCGATCCGTCGGGGCGCCTCGGCACCCCAAAGATTACGTTCGTCGAGGAAGTCGACATCGGCAAGGTCGACGAACTCTACGCCGTATCCGCCGCATACGTCCCGAAACGCTGAAAACAAACGCAACAGGAGTGCGCATGTCTTTCCTTCAGACTTTTGGCAAAGCCGCCGCGGGGATCGTCCTCGCCACCGGCATGATGACTGCTGCCGTTCCCGCGTACGCGCAGGAATACACCAAGGACAATCCGCTCAAGGTGGCGCTCGTGCTGCACGGCACGCTGGGCGACAAGAGCTTCTTCGACTCCGCCGCCGCCGGCATGGAAAAGGCCAAGGCCGAGCTGCCGGTCGACGTCAAGATCATCGAACTGGGCTATGACCGTTCCAAGTGGCAGCCGGGCCTGCAGGACACCGCCGACAGCGACTATGACGTGATCATTGCCGGTACCTTCGACATGACCCCATACATCGTCGAAGCGGCTGCGGAGTATCCGGACACCAAGTTCATCGACTTCGACGACTCGCCGGACTTCTCCGCCTGCGAATGCTCGAACGTGCTCTCGGTGATGTACGGCACCTCGACCGCCGGCTACCTCGCCGGCTATGCCGCCGCCAAGCTCTCCAAGACCGGCGTGCTCGGCACCATACTCGGCATGGAGTTCCCGACCGTCACCGACTTCAAGGTGGGCTTCGACCAGGGGGCCAAGGATGCCAACCCGAATATCGAAATCCTCAATGCCGTGGCCGGCACCTTCTCCGACCCTGCCAAGGGCAAGGAGATTGGCCTCGCCCAGCTCGGGCAGAATGCCGATATCATCTTCCCGATTGCCGGCTCGACCGGGATCGGCGCCCTGCAGGCGATCAAGGAGGCCGGCGGCGGCAAGCTCGCGGTCGGCGTCGACAGCGACCAGGCCAGCATCTTTGCGGCGGGTGGCGACCAGGCGCAGGCCGACGTGATCTTCACCTCGGTGGAAAAGAAGGTCGGCGAGTCGCTGTTCCTCGCGCTCAAGGGCACCATCGACGGCACACAGGAATATGGCAAGCGCGTGCTGCTCGGCCTCAAGGATGGTGCCGTGGGCATCTCCAAGAACGCCCAGTACGAAAAGCTGGTACCGGCCGACCTCCGCGCCGAGATCGACGGGCTCGAAGCCAAGATCGTCTCGGGCGAGATCACCGTCGCGACGGACATGCAGTAAACCCAAGCGGGCGCCGGCTTCCGACCGGCGCCCGTTCTCTATCCAGGCTAGCGGTCGGGGCAGGATGGCAGGGCTTCTTGAAGCAATCGGGATCGGCAAGGTCTATCCCGGCGGGGTGGTCGCCAACGATGGCGTGAGCCTCGTGGTGCAGCCGGGCGAAGTGCACGCCGTCGTTGGCGAGAACGGCGCCGGCAAATCGACGCTGATGAAGATCCTCTTTGGCATCGAGCAGCCCAATGCCGGCCAGCTGTTACTCGACGGCAAGCCCGTCGCCTTCCACAATCCGCGCCAGGCGATCGATGCCGGCATCGGCATGGTGTTCCAGCACTTCTCGCTGGTGCCGAGCTTCACCGTCTACGAGAACGTCGTCATGGGGTCCGAGCCCCGCTCGGGCATCCGGTTCGATCGCGCCAAGGCGATTGCCGAGGTTCGCGCCCTCTCGGAGAAATTCAAGCTGGGCGTCGACCCGATGCAGCCGGTGCGCAACCTGCCGGTCGGCCAGCAGCAGCGCGTCGAGATCCTGAAGTCGCTCTACCGCAATGCCCGCATCCTCATTCTGGACGAGCCGACGGCGGTGCTGGCGCCGCAGGAGGTGCAAGAGCTTTTCGTCGCCATCCGCTCACTCATCGAGCAGGGGCGCACCGTCATCTTCATCGCCCACAAGCTCCCCGAGGTGCTCGAGATTTCCAAGACCATCACGGTGATGCGGCAGGGCAAGACCGTCGGACAGGTGAAGACGAAAGAGGTCACCGAGAAGAGCCTTGCCGCCATGATGGTCGGCCGCGAGGTGACCCTCAGGGTCGAGCGCAAACCCACTGACCAGACGCAGCGCGTCGCTTCGGTCGAGAACCTCCGCGTCGTCAACGCGCGCGGCACCGAGGTGGTCGCGGGCTTGAGCCTCAACGTCCATGCCGGCGAGATCGTCGGCCTCGTCGGCGTCGAGGGCAACGGGC
>DATCRS010000194.1:0-7760 GCA_036568845.1 Devosia sp.
AAGGGCGACATGGGCGGCGCCGCGGCCGTCACCGGCCTCATGCATACGCTTGCCACCCGCAGGGCGCCGGTCAATGTCGTGGGCGTCGTCGGCCTCGTCGAGAACATGCCGTCGGATCGCTCCGTCCGCCCCGGCGACATCGTCAAGGCGATGTCCGGGACCACCATCGAGGTAATCAACACCGACGCCGAGGGCCGGCTCGTCCTGGCCGACGCCCTGTGGTACACGCAGGACCGCTTCAAGCCGAAGTTCATGATTGACCTCGCGACCCTCACCGGCGCCATTGGCGTGGCGCTCGGGCAGGACCACGCCGGCCTCTTTTCCAACAGCGACGAGCTGGCCAACCAGTTGCTGGCCGCCGGGCTGGCCACCGGCGAAAAGGTCTGGCGCATGCCCATGAGCCCGGCCTACGACAAGATGATCGAGAGCCGCTTCGCCGACATCAAGAATTCCGCCGGCCGTCCCGCGGGGTCGATTACTGCGGCCCACTTTCTCCACCGCTTCGTCAACGACGTACCCTGGGCCCATCTCGACATCGCCGGCACCGCCTTCGGCACCAACGCCAACGAGGTCAATACCTCCTGGGCGGCCGGCTTCGGCGTCGCCTTGCTCGATCGCCTGATCAGGGACAATTATCAGGCTTAGGGAGCGGCTCATGCTCGGTTATCACCCCAGCCACCGTCATCCTCGGGCTCCGACCCGAGGACCCACGCCTCCACAGGCGCAAGGTGGGAAATGGGTCCTCGGGTCAAGCCCGAGGATGACGGCGCGCGGGGATGTGGTAGTGCTCACCAAATGACCGAAATCCTTTTCTACCACCTCGAAAGCCAGCCGCTCGAGCGCGTCATTCCGGTGCTGCTCGAAAAGACGCTCGAGCGCGGCTGGCGGGCGGTGGTGGAATCGGGCAGCCGCGAGCGTGCCGAGGCGCTGGACGCACTGCTCTGGACCTATCGCGACGACAGTTTCCTGCCCCATGGGCTTGGCGGTGGCCCATTCGACGCCGATCAGCCGGTGCTGATCGCCACCGACGACGCCAACCCCAATAGCGCCAATGTCCGCTTCTTCGTTGATCGGGCGGTGCCGAAATCCGGCGACGGCTACCAGCGTCTGGTCTACCTCTTTTCCGGCCACGACCCCGATGCCGTGGCCGAGGCCCGCGACGCCTGGAAGGCGCTGCGCGACGGCAACGACGTCACCTACTGGCAGCAGGACACCAACGGCCGCTGGACCAAGAAGGCCTAGCCGCCCGGTTGCCAAGCCTCTTCGGCCATTTCGAAATGCTCGAACTGGAAGCCCGGCGCCACCGTGCAGCCGACCAAGGTCCAGTTGCCCAGGCTCTGCGCGGATTGCCAATGTCCCCGCGGCACGACCACCTGCGGCCGCTGCCCATCGAACACGTCCTGCCCGAGGATCTGCTCCGTCGACGTCCGGCCATCGGGCGAGATCGTGAGCCGGAGCGGCGCGCCGGCGTAGTAGTGCCAGACCTCGGCGCTGTCGACGCGGTGCCAGCGCCCGGCCGGCCCGCCTTCGAGCAGGTAGTAGATCGCTGTTGAGTACGGGCGGGCTCCTGCTGCCTCGTCGGCAAAGGTCTGCCGGTAGTAGCCGCCCTCTGGGTGCGGCTCGAGACCAAGCAGTGCGACGATCTCGGCCGCAGTCACCGACGTCGTCACGTCTCCGTGGCCAGCATGTCTTCCTCGATCAGGCGGAAGAAGAGGCCCACCAGCTCGTAGCAGAAGGTGATGCCGCCCTCGTCGTAGGAGTAATAGGCGTTCTCCTCGCCGCAGAGCTTCGCGGTGAAGGTCAGGTCGCGCGGCAGGGCATAGTTTTCGGCGACGCCCGCAGCGGCACCCTCGAGGAATTCAACGTCCTTGAGCAGCTGCGCGATGTCACCGTAGTCGCCGCCGTCCTCATAGACGACGCTGATCTTGCCCCCGGCCTTCTCTTTCTTTTCGTGCGGTTCGAGCAGGCTGGCCCATGAGGTCGCGGCGGTCTGGTAGTCGAAGCCGCAGCTCTCCTGCCGGTCCGCGTCGATCTCGTACTCGGTCGCGGTGTCCGCAAACGCCTCCGGGTTCGCTCCCACGGCGAGGCAGACCACCTGATAGGCGCGCTGGATGCTGAGGCTGTGCTCGTCGTAGAAGTCCGAGGTCTCGTATTCCTCGCCCGCGTCCAATTCGGAAAGATACCAGCCGTCGGCGGAATCGATCAGCGCCTGGTCCGCTTCGTCCGTTCCGGCGCCGAGCAGTTGCAGCGTCGCAAGGCTGTCGGCCGCATCCTCCTCCTTGCCGAGCACCGGCAGCCCGAACTCGCCGATCAGGAGGTGCCCGATCTCGTGCTGGATCACGAAGATCGAGTTGTTGATGGCGAACTCTGTCGCCTGTTGCTGTTGTTCCTCGGTAAGCTCCTGCCCCGCGGCAGGCGCGACGAAGATGGCAGCGGCCATCAGCAGCGCAGGTAGCAATTTCATCTGGTGAGTCCCCGATCCTGGGGACACTCAGAAGCCAAGCCCCGCGGCCTGTCAATCAGGCCTTCTCGGCTTCCTCGAGCTCGGCGCTCATTTCGAGCCAGCTTTCCTCGACCCTGGCGATCTCCGCCTCGAACCGCGCCTTGTCCTTGCCCAGGAGCGTGATCCGCTGCGGCGCGCCGTCATAGGTCTTGGGGTCGGCAAGAATGGCCTCGACCTTGCTCAACTCGTTCCGCAACCGCGAAATCTTCTGCTCGGCGTCCTTGATGGACTTACGGAGCGGCGCCACCTGGGCCCGCCGCGCCGCCGCATCCTGCCGCTGTTGCTTGCGATCCTCCTGCGAGGCCGGGGCAGGGGCGGCGGACTTGGATTTTTCCTTGCCAGTGCTCGTCAGCATGCGCTGGTAGCTGTCGAGGTCGTCGTCGAATTCCTCGATCGTGCCGTTCTGCGCGATCCAGAGCTTGTCTACCGTCGCATCGATGAGGTGCCGGTCGTGCGAGATGATCAGCACCGCGCCCTGGTAGTCGTTGAGCGCCGCCACCAGGGCATCGCGGCTGTCGATGTCGAGATGGTTGGTCGGCTCGTCTAGGATCAGCATGCCCGGCCCGCCGAAGGTGATGAGCCCGAGCAGTAGGCGCGCCCGCTCGCCACCGGAGAGGTTCTTTACCTTGGTGTCCATGCGGCTCGTCGTCAGCCCCATCTGTGCCACCCGGCTCCGCCGCTTGGCCTCGCTGTCGTAGGGCATGAGGTCGATCACATGCTCGAACGGCGTCTGCTCGGGCCGCAGCATGTCGAGCTGGTGCTGGGCGAAATAGGCGATCTCCAGCCCCTTGGAGAGCCGCATCTGCCCGCCCATCGGCTTGAGCTCACCCGCCAAGAGCTTGGCGAAGGTCGATTTGCCGTTGCCGTTGACGCCCACCAGAGCGATCCGGTCGTCCGGATCGAGCCGGTTGGTGATCCGTTTCAGCACCACCTTGTCGCCATAGCCGACCGACACATCGTCGAAGGTGATCATCGGCGAGGCCGGGATCTTCTTGGGCTGCTGAAAGCTGAAAGGCGCCGCGTATTCGTCGAACATCGCCGCCGGCGGCTTTAGCTTCTGGATCATTTTCACGCGGGCCTGCGCCTGCTTGGCCTTGGTCGCCTTGGCCTTGAAGCGGTCGACGAAGCTTTGCAGGTGCGCGATCTGCGCCAGCGTCTTCTCGCGGCTCTTGTTGTTGAGCTCCATTTGCATGCGGCGCGTCTCTTCGAACGTGTCGTAGCCGCCTTTGTAGAAGGTGAGCTTGCCGTGCTCGAGATGGACGATCGAGTTGACTGCCTTGTTGAGGAGGTCACGGTCGTGGCTGATCATGAACACCGTATAGGGATAGGTAGCGAGGTACTTTTCCAGCCACAGCGTGCCCTCGAGGTCGAGATAGTTGGTCGGCTCGTCGAGGAGCAGCAGGTCCGGCTGCGAAAACAGCACGCCCGCCAGCGCCACCCGCATGCGCCAGCCGCCCGAGAGCTCCGAGGTCGGCGCCAGCTGCCGGTCCTGCTCGAAGCCGAGTCCCTTGAGGATCGTCGAGGCCCGCGCCTCGGCCGTATGCGCGTCGATATCGGCCAGCCGCGTGTGGATCTCCGCGATCCGGTGGGCATCCGTCGCATGCTCGGCCTCATCGAGCAGTCTCGCCCGCTCGGTGTCCGCCGCCAGCACCGTTTCGAGCACGGACAGGTCGGTCGCCGGCGCTTCCTGCGCCACCCCGCCGATCCGGGCGCGCTTGTTGACCTCGATCCGCCCGTCATCGGGCGCAATCTGGCCCTGGATCAGCCGGAACAGCGTGGTCTTGCCCGTCCCGTTCTTGCCCACGAAGCCGGTCTTCGCCCCATCCGGCAGCACCACGTCGGCATGCTCGAACAGGGGCCGGCCCTGGATGCGATAGGTGAGGTCGTTGATGGTCAGCATGGCAATTCGGATGCATCTACCCGCGGGCGGAGGCGTTTGCTCGGCAAAGGATTGGGAGACGCCCAATATCGTTTCACCGAGGAGAAGTCCAATGCGCCTGCTCGCCGCTGCCGTTCCCATGCTGTTCGTCGCGAGCGCCGTCTTCGCGCAGGATACCGCCGCCCTCCAGAACCTTGCCGCCTGCCGCGCAGGTGCCGCGACTGTCGACCTCTCCTTCACCTATACCGGCGGCGGCTGCGAGGAGACCGAGCCGGCGACCGTCGCCATCGAGGGCCCGGTCGGCAAGGTCACCGTCCCGACCCGCTCCACCGCCGAAGTCTGCACCATGCAGGCCACCCCCATCGACGTCGCCCAGATGATCGAAGCCCCCGCCGTCACCGCGCTCGAGATTGAACTCCTCAATCCCCAAGGCCAGGTCTCCGCCACCGGCAACGTCGCCGTGGAGCCGGAATGCAGCCAGGGGTAAGGTCCTACGCGCGCCATAGCCTGTCTTGCGCCGGTCAAAGCCCTTGGCTACAAGGCGCGCCACCAATCCACCTAGGACAGAAAAATGGCCATCGAGCGCACCTTCTCCATCATCAAGCCCGACGCGACCAAGCGGAACATCACCGGCAAGATCATCGCCAAGTTCGAAGAGGCGGGGCTGCGCGTCGTGGCGTCCAAGCGCATCCGCATGACCCGCGCCCAGGCCGAGGGCTTTTACGCCGTGCACAAGGATCGCCCGTTCTTCGGCGAGCTGGTCGAGCAGATGATCTCCGCCCCCGTGGTGGTGCAGGTGCTCGAAGGCGAGAATGCCATCCTCAAGAACCGTGAAGTGATGGGCGCCACCAACCCGGCCAACGCCGCTCCGGGCACCATCCGCAAGGAATTCGCCCTCAACATGGGCGAGAACTCGGTGCACGGTTCCGATGCGCCGGAAACCGCGCGCGAAGAGATCAAGTTCTTCTTCACCGACGACGAAATCGTCGGCTGATCCCAAGACATCAGTTACCATCAAGTAATTGGGCCGCCTTCTGGCGGCCTTTTTTGTTCCATGCTCACGCCATTGTTCATCCTGCTGTCAGGTTGGCTGTGCTAGCGTCGTCGACCATGAGCGGCGTTGCGTGGAGAGGAGAAATGAGCTCGGTCGGCTTTCCCATTTTCGTGGTGACCACGCTGTTGGCGGGCACGGCCGCGGCGATCGTGCTGACCCCCAAGGACATCCTGCGCTCGACCGTGGTCAAGGCGCCGGCGCCGGCCTATGTCGAGCGCTTCCAGGCCGCCGCCGACCTGCATCCGCGAACCATCCAGATATCTGCGCCGACCGTACAGATGGCCTCGCTCACCGTTTCCGTCACCCCACTTCCCGAGGCCGAACGCCAGCCGGTTGCGGCGCCCGAAGCCGCGCGCGACCTCCGCCGCATCACCGCTGGCGTCCTCAACATGCGGTCCGAGCCAAACAAGAACGCCGAGCTCATCGCCAGCCTGCCGCGTGGCACCCAGGTCGAGGTCTTCGAAACCTCCGGCACCTGGGCCTATGTCCGCGCCGCCGACGGCTCCACCGGCTGGCTCAGCCAGAATTTCCTCGCGCGGGCGGAGTAGGCGAGCGGTCCTACCCGCAAACACCCCGTGCCCCTCTCTTGCTCGGCTAAGGACTTAGCAAGAGCTAAGTCCAAGGCCTCGCTTTCTCTCCCGCAGGGGAGAGAGGGTGCTGGGGCTCGATCTCTCCAAACCTCTCCCCCCTTGCGGGGGAGAAGCGATTTCTTGGCCTTAGCGCAGCTAAGCCTTAGAAATCGCAAGAGAGGGGCGCGCGGTCCCTCGTTTGTCTCGGAAGTGAATGTCATGCCAGAAAAGCTTTCCCAACGCTTGCGCGACATTGTCGATGCCCTGCCGATCCGGCCAGGCTTGCGCATCCTCGAGATCGGCTGTGGGCCAGGCGCGATGGCTCGTGAAATGGCGCGACGCCTCGAGGGTAAGGGGCACGTGCTGGGCATCGACCGCTCGGCCACCGCCATCGCGCAGTCCCAGGCTGGTTCGGCCGACGAAACGGCAGCCGGCACGCTGTCGTTCCGCCAGTCCGCGGCCGAGGCCTTCAAGCTGGCTGCAGGTGAGGAACCCTTCGACCTCGCAGTGGCCATCCGCGTCGGCGCCCTCGACGGCCGCCACCCCGAAGCCGGTATCCCCGCTCGCGCCGCCATCAAGGCGGCGCTGAAGCCCGGCGGCAAGCTCTACATCGACGGCGGTGATCCGCTGCGGGAAGTGGACCTGGGCTAACGCGCAGTAGCGACCCGCCGCGCCACCACACCGTGGGCGAGAACGAGGATCGCAGCCCCGGCTACCGCCAGCGCGCCGCCGACATAGAACACCGCCTGATAGGTGCCGCCGACCGTCGCCAGGGCGAAAATCCCCGCCGCCGTCATGTTCGAAGCCACCATCGTGACGTCCAGCAGCGATGTCGAGAGGCCCACGCGGCCACGGATCGCCTCCTGCATGTAGCTGATGGTGATCGAGAGCAGTGCCGCGGTCGAAACGGCCTTGAGGATCTGCAGCCACAGCACCATCGTCACGCTCGTCGCCTGGCCGAGGAGGAAGAGGTACACCCCGTAGATCAGCGCGGCGATGACAATGATCGACCACTTCGGCATGCGCTGCGCCGCAAGGCCCCAGGCCAGCATGCATGGCACTTCGAGCAGCGCCCCAAGGCTGGCATAGAATCCGACATCGGTCAGCGAGCCGCCAAGGTCGTTGGTGATGGCGAGCGGCGTCGTCGTCGTGTGCAGCGAATAGGCGATCTTGGTGAGGAACACGCCGAATATCCCGATCAGCATCGGCAGCTCGATGCTGCGGGCTGCCTCTGGCGGCGCCGAGCCATCCTTGCTGCGGCTGTCAAAACCGATGCGCGTCGCGGGATCGGTGAGCATGAAGCCGAAGATCAGCGCGCAGCAGAAATAGGCGCCCGCCGACACGCCATAGACGTCGAACGTCGTGAACGTCGCCGCCAGCCAGCCGGCGGCCGGGGGCACCACCACCCAGGCAACGGTGAAGATCGTCCGCAGCACCGAGTTCATGAACTCGGCCCGCTCGGGCCGGTTGAGGTTGTAGTAGCTCCGTGCGTAGGAAAAGGTCTGCGAGAACAGCGCGAAGCCGAGCGGCATGATCACGCAATAGGCGAGCGCATAGGCGAACGGTGTGCGCAGGGTGTAGATCATGCCGAAGCCCAGCGCGCCGAGCAGGGCACAGCCGATGACCATCAGCCGCCGGTCGCGCACCTTGTCCGAAAAGTAGCCCAGCGCCATCGACGCCAGCGCGCCGACGATCGAGCTCAGTGTCATCAGGAGCGCATAGCTGGCATTGTCGATGCCGAGCACGTCGACCGCC
>DATCRS010000195.1:0-2521 GCA_036568845.1 Devosia sp.
GAGCGACCTCGCGTATGCGCGCATCCTCGAAACCCTGTTCGAGCGGAAGCTCCCCGCCGGCGCCTTCGTGTCGCAGAACGAGCTGGTTGAACTCCTCGGCATCCCGGTGGCGCCGTTGCGCGACGCACTGCGCGTGCTGGAGACCGAGGGCATCCTCACCATCCACCCGCGCTCGGGCATCCAGTTCGTCAAACCCGGCTTGGAGCTCACCCGCTCGACCTACCAGTTCCGCACCATCCTCGAGCGGGCCGCCGTGGTGGTCTATGCCGAGACAGCGGACGATGCAGAACTAGCCGAGATCGAGCGTCGCCATCGCGCCGCCACGGCCGCGATCGAAGCCGACGGCCTCACCGACGCCATGAAGGAAGAGCTGGATGCCTTGGAGGGGGTGCTGCACGGCGCCATTATCGCCAGCCTCAACAACCCACTGATCGAGACCAGCTACAAGCGCATGCACACCTATCTGCGGCTGGTCCGTCTCGACCGCAAGCTCACCGTGCCGCTGGCTCAGCGCTCGCTGCGTGAGCACATGGAAATCATCCTCGCCTGCCAGGCCCGCGACCCCGAGAAGGCCGCCGCCGCGCTGGTGGCGCACTTCACCGCCGCCCTGCAGCGGCACATGGGGATGTTTTAGGGGGCGGCCTCGGAGGCCCTCGCCCGCTTCCTCGCCTCGAGGCTGGCGCCAAGGGCCTGTGCTACCCCTTCACCGCCCCTGCGGTGAGGCCCGCGACGATCTGCCGGTTGAAGAACAGGAAGACGATCAGCGGCGGGATGGTGATCAAGAGGATGTTGGTGAAGAGCAGGTTGAACTGCGTGTTGAACTGGCTCTGGAAATTGTAGAGCGTCAGCTGCACCGTCACGTTCTCCCGGCCTGGCAGGTAGTAGAGCGGGTTGGTGAAATCGTTGAAGATGCCAACCGACTGCACCACGATGACGGTGACGACCACCGGCCGCAGCAGGGGCAGCATGATCTGGAGGAAGATCCGGAGCGGGCCGGCGCCGTCGATGATCGCCGCCTCGTCGAGTTCGCGCGGAATGGTGGCGAAGAACGCCTGGAACAGCAGCACGGTGAACGAGAGGCCGTAGGCGAGCTGAATCAGGATCATGCCCTGCAGCGTCTTGAAGATCCCCAGCCCCTGCATGGTCCAGATCGTCGGCACCACCGCCGGCGGGATGATCAGCCCTGCGAGCACGCAGAAATTGACCACCGGCGTCCAGATCGATGGCCGCCGCTGCACGACGTAGCCCACCATGGCGCCGAAGATCACCAGCAGGGTGACGCTGGCGACAGTGATGATGCTTGAATTGATGAACGCGGTGACCACCATGTAGTCGCGCGTCTCGATCACCGTGACGAGATTGTCCCAGATATGGATGCCGTTCTCCGGCCAGGAGAACTCGCGCCGGCTCGACTCCCGCCGGTCCTTCATCGCCGTGAGGAAGATGAAGATGAACGGCACGATGAAGATGAAGAACGAAACGACGATGGCCGATCCGCCGACCCAGTATCTGCGCAGCCGGTTCATAGCTCCACCTTCTTGCGGTTGAGCAACCAGCTCAGCGGCACGATGACGGCCGAGACGACGGCGATGAGCACTACGTTGCCCGCCGTGGAGAGTCCGTAGAAGCCCGCCTGGTACTGCTTGTAGATCACCGACGCCACCACGTCCGAGGTGAAGCCCGGGCCGCCGCGCGTCATCGCCCAGATGAGGTCGAACGAGCGCAGCCCGCCGATGAGCGAAAGGATGATCACCGTCACCGTCGCCGGTTTCACCAGCGGCAGGGTGATGTTCCAGAAATTGTCCCACGAGGTAGCGCCGTCGATGGTCGAGGCCTCGTAGTAGTCGCGCGGGATCGAGGCGATGCCCGCCATGTAGATGACCGTCGCGAGTCCCACGCCTTTCCATACATCGACGAGCGCCACCGAGAGCAGCGTGAACCGCGGATCGGTGAGCCAGCCCGGCCCCTTCACCCCGAAGAGGGCCAGCGTCTCGTTGATGACGCCCTGGGTCGGATGCATCAGGACGGTGAAGGCGATGCCGACGCCGATGGTCGACACCAGCACCGGAAAGAAGATCACCGAGCGCAGATAGCTGCGCGCGAAGATGTCGGAGGTGAGGAGCACCGCCGCCAGGAGCCCGAGCACGACCTTCGCCCCCGAGGTCACGAAGCCATAGATAAAGGTGTTGACGAGACCCTGGAACAGGAAGGGCTCGCGGAAGAACTGGATGAAGTTCTCGAGCCCGATGAACTCGTAGTCGAACAACGTCCAGCGCGTCAGCGAGAAGAACAGGGAGGCTCCCGTGGGGAACAGGAACAGCACGGTGAAGACGATCGCCGCCGGCAGGTAGAACCACGTCGGATAAGGCGAGGGCTGTCTGCGGCGGCGCGCGGACCCCGCCGTCACCGTAGTTTCATCTGCCGCGACCACGGCCATTCGGACGTCCCTTCTGCAACGACCGGGCCCAACCCCTCGAGGTCGGGCCCGTTGAGCCTCTCGGATCGCGCTCAGCCTACCAGC
>DATCRS010000196.1:0-7366 GCA_036568845.1 Devosia sp.
AGACAAAGGAAGGGCGTCCCCCTTGGCCAAGATCATCACCACCATCACCGGCGAGAGCGCGCTGACCTTCGACGACGTGCTGCTGCAGCCCGCCCGGTCCGATGTCCTGCCCTCCGAAGTCGATATCCGCACCCGGATCACCAAGGACATCGAATTGAACCTGCCGATCATCTCGGCCGCGATGGACACGGTGACCGAGAGCAAGATGGCCATTGCGATGGCGCAGGCCGGCGGGCTGGGCGTGATCCACAAGAACCTCACGGCCACCGAACAGGCCGAGCAGGTGCGGCAGGTGAAGAGCTTTGAGAGCGGCATGGTGGTCAACCCCATCACCATCGGCCCCGACGCCACCCTTGCCGATGCGCTGGCGCTGATGCGCGCCAATCGCATCTCCGGCATCCCGGTGGTCGAGAACGGTGGCACCGGCGGCCGCACCAATGGCCGGCTGGTCGGCATCCTCACCAATCGCGACGTGCGCTTCGCCTCCAACGAACGGCAGCGCATCGCCGAGCTGATGACGCATGAAAACCTCGTCACCGTACGTGACGGCGTTTCCAAGGACGAGGCCAAGCGGCTCCTCCACGCCAATCGCATCGAAAAGCTGCTCGTCGTCGACGATCGCGGCCACTGCGTCGGTCTCATCACCGTCAAGGACATCGAAAAGGCCCAGCTCAACCCCAATGCCATCAAGGACGCGCAGGGCCGGCTCCGCGTCGCCGCCGCTTCCACCGTCGGCGACAAGGGGTTTGAGCGCTCGCTGGCGCTGATCGATGCGGGCGTCGACCTGCTCGTCATCGACACCGCGCATGGCCACTCGGCCGGCGTCATCAAGGCGGTCGAGCGGGTGAAGCGCGAGAGCAATTCGACCCGCATCGTTGCCGGCAATATCGCCACTGCCGAAGCCACCAAGGCGCTGATCGACGCCGGCGCCGACACTGTGAAGGTCGGCATCGGCCCCGGCTCGATCTGCACCACGCGTATCGTCGCCGGCGTCGGCGTGCCGCAGCTCGCAGCCGTCATGTCCTGCGCCGAGGAGGCCGACAAGCAGGGCATACCGGTGATCGCCGACGGCGGAATCAAATTCTCAGGAGATATGGCCAAGGCCTTGGCCGGCGGCGCATCTTGCGTGATGGTCGGCTCGCTCCTCGCCGGCACCGACGAGAGCCCCGGAGAGGTCTACCTCTACCAGGGCCGCTCCTATAAGTCGTACCGCGGCATGGGCTCGGTGGGCGCGATGGGCGCGGGTTCGGCCGACCGCTACTTCCAGCAGGACGTGCGCGAGCAGATGAAGCTCGTGCCGGAGGGCATCGAGGGGCAGGTGCCCTACAAGGGCCCGGCCGGCGCTGTGCTGCACCAGCTCGCCGGTGGCCTCCGCGCTGCCATGGGCTATACCGGCGCGCATGACCTCCGGGATTTCCGCGAGAACTCGGTGTTCGTCAAGATCTCCGGCGCGGCCCTGCACGAAAGCCACGTGCACGATGTCGCCATTACCCGCGAAGCGCCGAACTACCGCGGCGGCATGTAGGAGCAAGCTAATCATGAAGTCCTTCAAGCTCGGCACCACCGACCTCACCGTCTCCAGCGTCGTCCTGGGGCTGATGCGCATCAAGACGATGAGCGACGAGGAGATCCGCGCGCTCTACACGGCCGCCCGCGACGCCGGCGTCAACATGATCGATCACGCCGACGTCTATGGCGGCGAGCGCCACTTCTGCGAGCGCCGCTTCGGCGAAGCCGTGACCCTCTCGCCGGCCGAGCGCGAAGGCCTCGTCATCCAGACCAAGACCGGCATCCGCAAAGGTTTCTTCGATTTTTCCAAGGAGCACATCCTCGCTTCCGTCGATGGCTCGCTGCAGGCATTGAAGACCGACTACATCGACGTGCTGCTGCTTCACCGTCCCGACACCCTCGTCGAGCCCGAAGAGGTTGCGGAGGCCTTCGACCAGTTGGAGAAAGCCGGCAAGGTCCGCCACTTCGGCGTCTCAAACCAGACGCCGGGCCAGATGCAGCTATTGAAGACCGCGGTGAAGCAGCCGCTCGTCGCCAACCAGGTGCAGCTCTCGATCACCCACGCCAACCTCTTCGCGCAGGGCATTGCCGCGAACATGAATGGGCTCGACCAGTCCATTTCGCGCGACAACGACATCCTGAGCTATTCGCGCATCAACAAGGTGACGCTGCAAGCCTGGTCGCCGTTCCAGAAGGGCTTTTTCGATGGCGTCTTCGTCGGCGACCGTGAAGGTTACCCCGAGCTCAACACCGCGCTCGACGAGATCGCCGCGGCACATGGCGTGACGCCGACCGGCATCGCCGTGGCCTGGATCACCCGGCATCCGGCCGACATCCAGGTCGTGCTCGGCACCACCAAGCCGGAGCGGGTGCGCGAAAGCGTCGCGGGCGCCGGCGTGACGCTGTCCCGAAAGGAGTGGTATCGGCTGTTCCGTGCCGCCGGCCACACCTTGCCCTAGGTCCATCAGACCTTAGGCCCTATCAACCATCTCGGCTCCGCTGCGTTTCCCTGCCCGCGTCATCCCTTTGATAACGATGAAAGGAAACGAGATGAAAAAGCTCTCTGCTCTCGCGCTTGTCGCTGCGTTCGCCCTGACCGGGCCGGCACTGGCACTCGATGCTACCGTCAAGGCCGGCGCGGGCGGTTCGGCGGCCACTGACGCGGCCGGCGTCAAAGCTGGGGCTGGCACGGATGCCACGGCCACTGGCAGCGTTTCATCGTCCGACAACTTCGGCACGCTGATCTCGACCCTCAATGCCGGCAAGAGCACGGTCGACATCGCTGCCCTGGGTGCAGACGCCGACATCACCATCGTCAACGTCTCGAGCCTCAAGGCTGGAGCCGATCCGGCGGCGCTGGACAACGCACTCGACAAGAACGCCGAGGCGCTGACCACGCTCCATGCCGACATCAACGCCAACGCCGACCTCAAGGCCAAGCTTGAGGGCATGAGCGTCAGCATCGACGACATCGTCGCAGTAACCACGGCCGCGGATGGCAAGCTCACCGTGTACGTGGACGATCGGGCCTAACGGGCCCGACCTCGCAGGTACGCCGCACCTCTTGTCGGCCGAGCCTGCGAGGTCCCCATTCTTCTTCCCATTTCCATTATACGTAGTCGCCGTTCGGCGCTGCGCCACACGGGGCACAGCGCCCGCCAGCTATGACCCGCCGGTTACGCTGCCCTCAGGGCATAGGTCACGACGACGTTCCCCTTGCTGGTGATCTGCGAACGCTTGAGCTCGAGGCGGCTCACGGGATCGCCGGGCTCGAACAGGTGTCTCCCGGCGCCGGCCACCACCGGGTGGGTGATGAGCGTCAGTTCATCGAGCAGCCCGGCAAAGAAAAGCTCCCGCGCGAGTGAAAAGCCCGCCATCACCGCAATGTCTCCCCCGGGTTGAGCCTTCAGTTGACGGACGAAATCGGCCAACTCGCCCTCGATCAGGGTGGAATTCTGCCAGGTGAGGTCCGCCGGCTTCAGCGTACGGGACGCGACGAATTTCGGCGTCCGATTGATGTACCCGGCAAAGTCCTGATCCTGCTCAGCGGTCGGCCAGTAGCCGGCCCACTCCTGGTAGCCGACCCGGCCCATCAGCACGGTGTCGGTCTTGGCCATCGTTTCATTCAGGAAGGCCCCCAGTTCGTCGTCGAACGCGTCGAACTGCCAAAGATTTGGCGCTTCGACGACACCATCAATGGAGTGGAAATAGCCAGCGGTAAGTTTGCGCATCATTTTTTCCCTTGTTCTCGGCACTCCCAACAGTGCCTCGACTACACGACGAGTGGGAAGTGAGCAGATCGACACGCAGCGCGAAGAGACTTGTCGGCTTGCGGTCGCGCCGCGGCTGCCCGTGATTTTGCCGGTCTATTCCGCAGCCAGCCGCTCGTCTTCGGCGCGGTTCGGGTCGCCCGGGGCGGTTTCGGCGTCGAGGTCGGGGAAGGCGACGATGCGCATGCCCTTGAAGTCGGTGCGGACGACGATGAGTCCGCGTTCCTCGAAATAGCCCAGCAGCCGGCGCGCCCGGCTCAAGGAATGCGTGCCATAGGCGCGGGCCAGCGCGCTGTCAGAGGGGCAGGGCGCCCTGCCGAGCGCGGCTTGCGCGAGGATCAGGAACACGCCCTGGATGTCGTCGGCCAGCGAGCCGGCGAGAGCCAAGGCCTGCTGCCAGCCGGCGCTCTGGGCGAGATCGGTATCCACGCCCGCGCGAGCCACGGCGAATTTCTGGCGGAATGCCGGCAGCGACAGCGGCTCGCCCGGCACGCGGCGGATGCGGCAGCGGACCAGGAAATCCTGGTAGAGCACGGCGACCGTCCTGAACGACGCATCCGGGTCCTCGAGGATCTCGCGCAGCACCCGCTCGATCATCGCCTCGCGTTCGGCCGGATCGACCGGCGGTCCCGCCGGCACCTCCGCCTTCATCGGTGCGGGTCGCGGCTGCGCCAGTTGCGCCAGGATGTCGGCCGTCGGCCGTGGAGCCGGCGGAGGCGGCCGGCGGATCGGCGCCTTCGCCTCGTCGGGACCGGGCGTGAAGATCAGCTCATGGGCGTCCTCGGCCCGCGCCTCCGGCAGCGGCATCAGCTTGGGGCTCGACGAGCGGGCCTGCGTTTCCACCTCGCCAATGGTCACCGGCAGCGGGCGCTTGCTGATCGCCGGGCCCAGCGCCACGAACCTGCCCCGGCCCAGATCGCGGAATTGCTCCGCCTGCCGCCGTTCCATGCCGAGGAGGTCCGCGGCGCGCGCCATGTCGATATCGAGGAAAGTCCGGCCCATGAGGAAATTGCTGGCTTCGGCCGCCACGTTCTTGGCGAGCTTGGCCAGACGTTGCGTCGCGATCACCCCGGCAAGGCCGCGCTTGCGGCCGCGGCACATGAGGTTGGTCATGGCGCCGAGCGAGACTTTGCGGGCTTCGTCCGACACCTCACCGGCGACGGCCGGGGCGAAGAGCTGGGCTTCGTCAACCACCACGAGCATCGGGTACCAGTAGTCGCGCTCGGCATCGAAGAGCCCGCCGAGAAACGCCGCCGCGCAGCGCATCTGCTGCTCGACGTCCAGTCCCTCGAGATTGAGGACGACCGACACCCGGTGCTGGCGGATGCGAGCGGCGATGCGGGTGAGCTCGCTTTCGCTGCGCTCGGCATCGACCACCACATGCCCGAACTTCTCGGCCAGCGTGACGAAATCACCTTCCGGATCGATGATGCATTGCTGCACCCAGGGCGCGCTCTGCTCGAGCAGCCGGCGGAGGAGGTGCGACTTGCCCGAGCCGGAATTGCCCTGCACCAGCAGGCGTGTGGCGAGAAGTTCTTCGAGATCGAGCGTCGCGGCGCTTCCGCCGGTCGCAACTCCCATGTCGATGGCCACCTGCATGCCCATCCCCTAGCCGATTCGTCCCGTCCACCGGAGCCGGAACCACGCTACTCACAGCTTGGGACTGGCCCCGGCGCGCGGACCGGGGTAGGGAGGGCCAAACCTGAAGGAACTCCCATGCGCCTCCCCGGCCGGATCGCCGCCGCCATCGAAGTGCTCGCCGACATCGAGGCCCGCAAGCGGCCGGTCTCCGAGGCACTGAAGGCCTGGGGCCTCAATAACCGCTTCGCCGGAGCCGGCGACCGCGCCGCCATCGGCAACCTCGTCTACGACGCCCTGCGCCGGAAGGCGTCGCATGCCGCCCGCATGGGATCGGACTTGCCCCGCGCCGCGGTCCTCAGCGTCGTCGTCCGCGAATGGGGGGTGACGCCCGAAGAGCTGGCCGACTTGTTCATCAACGACAGCCACGCACCGGAGAGCCTCTCGGCGGCAGAAGTTCACAGCCTTTCCGACGCACGAGACGACGTCCGCATGGCCGATTTTGTGGCTGCGGACGTTCCGGAATGGGTCGCCGGTCCGTTGGCCGAGACTTTCGGCGAAAACTGGGTCGCCGAGGCCCAGGCGCTCGCCGGCCGGCCGCCGCTGGACCTCCGCGTCAACACGCTGAAATCCAGCCGCGACAAAGTCTTGAAGTCGTTGGCTCGCTTCTCGCCTCAAGCGGGGCCAGTGACCGCCAACGGCATTCGTCTCGCCGCCGGCAGCGGCGATAGCCGCACCCCAAACGTCCAGACCGACGAAGCCTACCTCAAGGGCTGGTTTGAGGTACAAGACCAAGGATCTCAAGCCGTTAGCGAGCTCGCGGGTGCTCGCCCAAGCGAGCAGGTGCTCGACCTCTGCGCCGGAGCCGGTGGCAAGACCCTGGCCATGGCGGCAGCCATGAACAACAAGGGGCAGATTTTCGCCTTCGATAGCGATCGTAACAGGTTAGCCCCGATCTACGAGCGCCTCCGCCGCAATGGCGTCCGCAACGTGCAGGTTCGCTCGCCGGAGCCCGGGGCGCTGGACGACTTGGTCGGCAGAGTCGATCGGGTGGTGATCGACGCGCCCTGCACGGGTTCCGGCACCTGGCGCCGCCACCCTACGGCCAAATGGAAGCTGACCCCCGATCAGGTAGCCCAACGCGCTGCAGAACAACGGGAAATCCTCGACCTCGGCGCCACCTATGTGAAGCCGGGCGGCATGGTGGTCTACATCACCTGCTCGATCCTGCCCGAGGAAAACGGCCGGCAGGCGGCCGCTTTCCTCGAGCGCCATCCGGATTTTTCGGCGGTGCCTGGCAATACCCTCTGGATGAAGCACTTTTCCGGCCGCAACGCCCGCGCACACTTCTCGCCCGAGGGCGGCATACTGCTGAGCCCACTCGCGACCGGCACCGACGGGTTCTACTTCTTCATGGCGGTGCGGCGCTAACCCCGCAGTTTTGCCGGGTTTTTTGAACGAGATTTTCCAACGGAACTCGGCTATGCCTTTGGCTTCGGCGGCGGGCACACACTTGATACCCATCTCTTTGCGAACAGGCTGGCCACTCCTGCTCATGTTCATTGTTGGCGTCATCGGCGCCAGCATGGTCGTCGGGCTTATTGCCGCGCCGCCGGCGGGCTATCTAGAGAGCCTGCGCATCCCGGATCTGGTGATCCCGCCTGCGATCAGCGGCCCGCTCTGGCTGGCCCTTGCGGTTGCGTTCGCTGTTGCGGGATGGCGCCTCTGGACCCTGGACCCGAGCTCCACGGAGACGCGCCTGTGGCTGGCGTGCCAGATCGTCTCGTGGTGGTTCTCGCCGGCCTTTTTCGTGATGCGGGCGCCGCTGCTGGCGTTCATCGTCATCGCGGCGCTCTTCGTGCTGATGGCCGCATTCATCCTGCGTGCCTGGAACCGCGACCGCATCTCCGCCTATCTTTTCATCCCCTGCCTGCTCTATGTCGGCTACATTGCCGCCATGACCGGGGCGATCGTGGTGATGAATTAGGCGCCGCAACTTTCGCGCCTTG
>DATCRS010000197.1:0-2733 GCA_036568845.1 Devosia sp.
ATAGCGGCGGATGATGCGGTCCTCGTCGAGCGAAGCGGTCGCCTGCAGGGCGGCATCGAGGACCTGGCGCGCCTTGTCGGCCGCGGCCTTGCGATCGCCGGAGAATTTCGGGTCGTTGAGGGCGTGGAACAGCACTACCAAAGCTGTTGCCACCTCGGGGTGCCCGGCGAGGACAGATATCAGGTAGTCGCGCGAATAGGCGATACCGACCTGTTTCAGGTATTTCGTGAGCGCCCGGAGCAGCGCCACGTCCTGCCAAAGCAGGGCGGCGCGGGCGACCAGTTGGTTGAGGCCGTCGCTCTCGGCCGCTCCCTGCCAGACCGCAAGGATGCCGCGCTCGACATTGGCCGAGCGGGTGTCGTCTGCAAGGTCGACGCCCGCTGCGGCTTCCAGCGACATGTCATGGACGAAGGTTTCGCCGATGCCTTCGGGCGTCACGGTGTAGGTGGACTCGTCGATCACCCGGAAGCCGAAGTTTTCCAGCATCGGTACGCGAGCGGAGAGCGGGATCGGCGCGCCGCGATGGTAGACACGCAGGCCCGGACCCTCGTCGGTTCGCCCCAGCTTCAGAGCGATGGCAGCATCGTCGGGGAGGCCGTTGATGATGGCGATGTCGGCGAGCGCCTGTTCGGGCGTGTTGCGGGCCTGGTAGCTTGCGGCAAAAGCGTGCCGGTAGGGCTCGATCAGCTCCTGATCGTCGGTGAGCGCCGCCAGCTTCTCGGCAAAGCCGAGCGTCAGCTCGTCGACCGCATCTTCCAGCTCCTCGCGCTTCGGACGGGGCGTGGCGCCGGCGGTACGGCCGATGATGAAATGGACGCGGACCAGGTCGCCTTCGGGAAAGCTCGGATAATAGGCCGAGACGCGGCCGTCATACATCTCGGCGAGGTAGTCGCCGACACGGGCGCGGACGTCGCTGTCGTAGCGGTCGCGCGGCACGTAGACGAGGATGGAGACGAAATTGTCGAAGCGGTCGATGCGCGAAAGCACCCGCACCCGGGGCCGGTCGGGGAGCGTCGCGATGGTGGTAGCGAACTCGTAGAGCAAGTCCTCGTCGATCTGGAACAGCTCGTCGCGGGGATAGCTGTCGAGCGCGTTCATCAGCGCCTTGCCGGCATGACCGGCGGGATCGAGGCTGGCGCGGTGCATGACCTCCGAGATCTTGCGGCGAACGATAGGCACCTCGGTATGCGGCGTCGCCAGCGCCATGGAGGTGAAGAGCCCCAGAATGCGCAGCTCGCCGGTTACCTCGCCGAGGTCGCCGTAGAGCTTGACGCCGATATAGTCCATGTGGCTGCGGCGGTGGACGCGTGCCCGCGTGTTCGCCTTGGTCACCAGTAGCGGCTCGGGTTCACGGAGAAACGCGACGTGCTGCGGCGTCATCTCGACATAGTCGGTCCCGGACCGGAGGAATTTCACCTTGCGGTCTTCGAGGATGCCAACGCCGCTGTCCGGGATCGGCTCGAGCGTCGATCCCTCCAGCCGGTACTCCCGCATGCCGAGGAAGGTGAAATTGTGCTCGGCGAGCCAGCCGAGGAAATGCATGGCTTCGGCCACCGCCTGCGGCGGCGCCTTGGGCGGATGGTCGTGCCAGTGCTGGATGATTTCGCGCACGCGTTCCAGCATCGGCCGCCAGCCCGCGACGACGCGGCCGACATCGGTCAGTACCGCATTGATTTCGGCGATCAGGGCTTCCCGCGCGGCATCTGAGGCCAGCGGATCGATCTGGATGTGGAGGAAGCTCTCGTGCCGGCTGCCCGGCTGGGGCATGTCGAGCACGCGGTAGGTCTGCGGATCGAACTGCAGGATTGGGTGGGCGAGGAAGCGGATGGTGCCGCCATGGGCGCGAACCGCGGCCAGCACGCTGTCGACGATGAAGGGCATGTCGGCCGAAAAGATCTCGACGATCTCCGGGTGGCCGGGACCTTCGGCCGGCATGAAATAGATCTTGTGGTTGGCCAGTTCGCGCTTGCCCAGCCGTGAATAGGATTTGCGGAACAACGCTTCGAGCATGCCGGCCGAGCGGGTCTTCAGGTCTTCGGGATCGGTGGCCTCGACCACGAGCCGCAGGAAACGGCCGAAACCGGGCTCGGTGCTGAGCAGCGTCTGGGCGCGGGCGAGCAGATCCGTGCGCGTTTCGACAAATGGCGCCTCGTTCACCCGTTCCTCCCCTTCGACCGCAACCGACAGAGTGCGTTGCGCTGCACCCATTGTCGAGCCGCGCCAATCATATCGCGGAAATTAAGCCTGACTGCAAAACCCTCAACTACCGGGCCGGCACGACGCTATGATGTCTCCTTGGCGTGCTCCTCCTCCGCGCCATTGCACGGATACAACAATGACGGCGCCGGCAGGCACACTGGACGGGTTGCTCGAAGAGCGCGGCAACAGCTTCAACGCGGTACGGCTTCTCGCGGCCGCGGCCGTGGTGGTCTCGCACGCCTTCCTTCTCTCCTCCAACCTGCCGGACCCCGAGCCGCTGGACTGGGCGCCCTTCAACCTGGGCGCCAGCGCGGTCAACGTCTTCTTCTTTCTCTCGGGCCTCATGTTGAGCCGCAGCTATGATCAGCTGCCCGATTGGCGCGCCTTCGCGGCAGCGCGCATTCTCCGCATCTTCCCGGCCCTGCTGGTCGCGGGCGTGGTGGTCGGCTGGGTGCTGGCGCCGATGACGACGCAACTGCGGCTCGGCGAGTATTTCACCAATCCTGAAACGCTGCTTTATCCGCTGACCAGCAC
>DATCRS010000198.1:0-16178 GCA_036568845.1 Devosia sp.
GACGATGAAAATGGGGCCGGTCGGCGGCAGAAGCGGTGGAAGATCGGTGAGCTCGGGGGCGTCCCGCCTCAGCGCTTCGATCTCGGATCGTGCCGCCTCCAGGTCGAAGGGCCGGAGTGTGCGGATGTGCGCGTTGCCGCGGGAGAAATGCTCGAGGGCACGGGCATCCTCACCCATATCGGCCAGCGCTGTCCCCAAGGTGAATTCCAGCTGGGCGCGCTGGTCCTCGGAAAGCGATTTGTCATCAAGCAGTTGACGGACCGCGGCGAGCTCGGGGTCGTGCTCGCTGGCGCGTGGGACGATGCTGCCGAGCATGCGATGAGCTTCGACGTCGCGGGGGTTGGCGGCGATGGCGGCGCGGTAGGCGGCGGCTGCCGCTTCGGGGTTGCCGGCAGTCCAGCGGGCGTGGCCGAGGGCACGGTGGTACTCGGACTCGCCCGGATAGTTCGCGGCGTAAGATGACGCGATTTCAATGGCTTCGTCCTTCCGCTGCAGCGCCTCGAGCGTATAGACCAAACCGGTGAGTGCGTTGGGGACGTTGTCGCGATGTGCCAGTGCATCACGGTAGGCACGCTCGGCGCCGTGCCAATCTCCCAGTTCTGACAAGGTGTTGGCGAGGTTGCGATAGAATCCGGATTCGTGAGGACGGAGAGCAATGGCGGCGCGGTAGGCGACAATGGCGTCGTCGTGGCGGTAGAGAGCCTTGAGGGCCATGGCCTTGTTGTTGAGAGCGGCCGGATTATTCGGCTGCAATTTCAGTGACTTATCGAACGCTTCCAGCGCTTCTTCGGGGCGGCCGGCGGCGTTGAGGGCAGTGCCGAGGCTGGCGAGGTACTCCGGGTCGTTGCCGCGGACGCGGACGGCCCGCTGCAGGTGTCTTACGGCGGCGGCAGAATCGCCGCGCTGGAGAAAAGCGAGGCCCGTCAGATGGTTAGCAGCCGGGTGGCTCGGTTCCTTGGCGAGAACGCGGGCATAGATCGCCTGCGCCTCGGCGATGCGGCCGGACTGATGCAGGGAAAGCCCCTGCCCCATCAGATCGTCGATTTTCGCCATTTTGCCACGTTGATGAACGTCAAATGAACGGCATTTCGTGCCGGAAACGGTTGTCTAGTGGCGTCGCAGTGTTACCGCAATTGCATTATCGGCTCCGGCGTGGCCATTTCGCGCCGATCAGCTCAAGAGGGATTCCATGGCGGAAGGAAAAGTCGCGGTCGTGACCGGGGCAAGTTCGGGTATCGGGCGCGCCAGCGCCATCGGCCTCGCCGAAGCGGGCTTTCGTGTGGCCATTCTGGGGCGGCGGCAGGCGGAGCTCGACGCGACCGCCAAGGCGGCCGGCGCGGCATATCATGCCGTTTGCGACGTGGGCGACCATGCAGCCGTGCACCGCTTCTTTTCCGATCTGGTGGCCAAGCTCGGGCGAGTCGACGTGGTGTTCAACAATGCCGGCAGGTTCGCGCCACAGGCGACGTTCGGCGATGTGGACGTGGCGACCTGGCAGGACATGGTCAATGTCAACCTCAACGGCGCCTTCTATGTGGCGCGTGAGGCGTTCCGGGTGATGCGGGACCAGAGCCCGCAGGGCGGCCGGATCATCAACAACGGCTCGATCTCGGCCTACGTCCCCCGCCCAGGCGCGGCGGCCTATACGGCGACCAAGCATGCGATCACCGGCCTCACCAAGGCGATCTCGCTGGATGGCCGGGCCTTCAACATCGCCTGTGGCCAGATCGATATCGGCAATACGGCAACCGATATGACCTCGAACATGACCTCGGGATCGCTACAGGCCAATGGCACGATGCTGCCCGAGCCCACTTTCGACGTGAAGCATGTGGTCGACGCCATCGTCTACATGTCCTCGCTGCCGCTCGAAGCCAACGTGCAGTTCATGACGGTGATGGCGACGACGATGCCGTATATCGGTAGAGGTTAGTCACCCGATCATATCGGTAGCGGGCGAGCACCGGCGGGCCTCGATTCGTTTGTCCGTTCTACCTCCTCAGGATCGCGAAGTTGAACTCACCGGTGCCGAAGACGCTGTAGAGACGGGTCCAGAGCGGGAGCATCTGCTCGGTGGCGCGGGCCGACGTGATGTCGCCCAGGTCGATGATCGAGAGCCAGCCCAGATCGCGGAGGAGATCCATGATCTTGCCCTTGGCCGGCTTGTCGTTGCCAGAAACGAAGACCGTGTGAGCGCCATGGATCATGGCTGGATTGACCATGACCGCGGCGGTGACGGTGTTGAGGGACTTCACTACTCTTGCATCCGGAAATTCGCGCTGGATGGTTTCGCCGAGCGAGTCGGTGTTGGAGATGGACAGCGACGGCGGGAAGCCTCTCGAGAAGTCGAGCGGGTTGGAGATGTCGAGCAGGATCTTGCCGGCGAGGTTCGCGGCGCCGGCCTGGCGCAGGACCTCGAGCGCCGTGTCGCCGCGCGTACAGTGAATCACCAGCTCGCCGAAAGCGGCGGCGGCGGCGAAATCGCCAGGATGCCCTCCGGTTCTGGCGACAAAACCGCGGACCTTTTCGTTGTCGGCCGAACGGCCGCCCATCATTACCTCATGACCCATCGAGACCAGCTTGGCCCCAAGGGTTTGGCCGACCATGCCGGTGCCGAGAACGCCGATCTTCATCCGAGATTCCCCTTAAGATGCGGGGACCATAGAGCGTGATGAGGCGAGGTGAAAGGGACAGCGCGGCCGACGTGCCGTCTCGCCGTTCCGGTCCGCTATGCGAGGGTCAGGCCGCCCGGCTGACAGTTATCGGCGGCAGATCACGGCCCCAGACCTCCAGCGCATCCGTGAGGGCGCGCAGTTTCGCGCCGAGCGGCGTCAGCGCGTATTCCACTTTGGGGGGAACGACAGGATAGACGGTGCGCGTGATCAAGCCGTCAGCCTCAAGCTCCCGGAGCTGCGCCGTCAGCATCTGCTGGGTCACATCCGGAATGGCGCGGCGAAGCTCACTGAACCGCCTCGTCCCCTGCATCAACTGAAAGACGATGTGGAGCTTCCATTTGCCGCCCAGCACGGCGACGGCTCGTGTCACGGGGCAATCTGGACCTGGGCCGCAAGCAGGTTCGGACGTCATCCTTCGGCTCCGTAGTATGATTTTCATGAGTATCTCAGAAAATTATGCGTTCTTGCGATCCTGGAAGCAAGACATAGGTTCCGCGGCGCTCAACTGACATTGGAGAGAGCCGTGAAGAATATCCTCGTTTTTGGCGCCACCGGTCCGCAGGGACGGCCAGTTGCCGAGAGACTCCTGGCCAAGGGATACCGAGTGCGAGCCCTGGTCCGGGATATGGCAAAGGCGCAGCCCCTCGCCTCGATGGGGATCGAGCTGGTCGCGGGTGACCTGGACGACCCGATGAGCGTCACCGCGGCCATGCGCGACCAGGATGGTGTCTTCCTGCTTGTCCCATTTTCAACCGGGCGACTCGAACATGCGACCACGGTCATCGATGCCGCCGTCGCAGGCGGCATCCGAAGCATCGTATGGAACGCGACAGGCACCATTCCGCCGGCGCCGACGGGCAACCCCGCCATCGATATGCGCCGCGGCATCCTGGCGGCGCTCGAGGCGAGCGGCATCCCGTTCGTCGCCCTGCAACCGACCACCTATATGGAGAACTTCCTCATCCCGATCGTCGCTGACGAAGTCGCCGGGAAGGACACTCTGGCCTATCCGATCCCAGAGGCGGTTCGATGCCAGTGGATCAGCCAGATCGACGCCGCATCCTTCGCGGTGGCTGCCTTCAGTCGCCCTGATGCCGAAAACCTGGTCGTTGAAATCAGCGGCCCCGAGAAACTCTCCGGATCGGAGATCGCGGAGCGGTTCAGCCGTGGACTGAACCGCGCGATCCGCTTCAGGCCGATGCCGCCCAAGGAGTTCGGCGCCGCGCTCGAATTCGGCGGCGGCGAGGCCTTGGTGACCAGCTACTACGAGCAGGTCTTCGCCAATCCCGAGATCATGACCACGCATGTCGATCATGAGCGGGCGATGCGGTTGCTGCCGATCGTGCCGACTTTCATGGAGGACTTCGCCGGTCTGCACCGCGATGTCCTGAGCCGGTAGTCCAGGCCAAGGTGCACGAGGCCGGGCGCGAGGCCCGGCCTCATCGAATCACGGCCGCAGCGAGCGGAAGAAGTCACGGAGGTCGGCCGCCAGGAGTTCGGGCTGTTCCATGGCGGGGAAGTGGCCGCCGACATCGAACTCGGTCCAGTGGGCGATCTTCTCCTCGGGGTCGAAGAGGAGGCGGACCAGGGGATCGGCGCTGAACACAGCGACGCCGTTCGGGGTGCCGCCCGGCGGGGCCCAGTCCATCGAACGGAAGGCTTCGTAGAGCGCGTTGGCCGAGCCGGCGCCACCGCCGTTGAACCAGTAGAAGCCGGCGGTCATCAGGAACTGCTCGAGGTCCATCGCGTCCTCGATCTTGTCCTTCTTGGCATCGGTCCAGGCGGCGTACTTCTCGCCGATCCAGGCCAGCTGGCCGATGGGCGAGTCGTTGAGGGCATAGCCGATGGTCTTGGGGCGGGTCGACTGGATGGCAATATAGCCCGACCGGGCGGGGGCGGCGGCGAGGAGGCCCTTCACCCGCTCGCGCTGCTCGTCGGTGAGACGCGGATTCTGCAGCACGGCTTCGCCGCCCATGAAGGAGGCGACGGCGATGACGCTGTCGAGATCGGTGCCGACATGGATGCCCACGGCTCGGCCTGCACTCATTACGTCGAGCTTGGCCACGGTGTCGGAACCCATATCGGTGCCGTGCAGGCCGAAACGCTGGTAGCCCTGCTGATCAAGGAACTTCAGCACCGCCTCGGCAGTCTTCTTGGTGGTCCAGCCCGGCACGGTGGGCGCGGGCGAGAGGCCGAAACCGGGCGAGGTCGGGACGATGAGGTGGAAGGCATCCTCGGCCTGGCCGCCGAAGGCAGTCGGGTTGGTCAGGGGCTCGAAGAGTCTCAGGTATTCGAGGCCCGAGCTCGGCCAGCCATGGCAGAGGACCAGCGGCAGCGCATTTTCGTGCGGGGAGCGGATGTGGAAGGCGTGGACCTGAGCGCCGTCGCGCTCGATCATCACCTGCTCGTAGCGGTTGAGCTTTTCTTCCACGGCGCTCCAGTCGACGTCGTGCCAGGCCTCGGCGAGCCGCTTCAGGTAGCCGCCGGGGATGCCGCGGTCCCAGGTGTCGGGCTCGACCTCGACAGGCCAGCGTGCCGTGGCGAGCCGCGCCTTGAGGCCGGCGACTTCCGTCTCGGGGACGGCGATCTTGAAGGGCGTGATTTCGGTCATCTCTTTGGCTCCTTGAACGGGTGTGAAGGAGGCCGCGACCGCGAGCGTGGCAGCGCCCTGGATGAAGGTCCGACGGTTCATTTGAAGTCCTCCTCGGCAGCCCCTTGCTGCTGAGAAAGACCCTATTGAAGGGGTGCTGACAGGGCGTGTCAGGAGCCGAAGGCGTGTCGGGCGGGTGCGGTTAGGCACCCGCCCGACACTCGGGATCAGGCCCGGACGAAAAGGCCGGGGCTGTTTGCCGGGCCGGGGCGGAGCAGGACCAACGCGGTGGTGAGCACCAGCAGCAGGTCCGCCGACGGCATGGCGGCCCAGATACCGGTCTCACCGAGCAGCGCAGGCAGGGCAAAGGTCAGTGGCACGGCAAAGAGATATGTCCGCGCCAGCGACAGGAAGGCGGATCGCCTCGCGTCGCCCATGCTCTGGAAGTAGCTGGCAATCATCATCATGGGCCCGAGCGTGAAGTAGAGCGCCACGTAGATGGGCAGGATGTCACCCACGGCGCGCACGATGCCGGCGTCGGCCACGAACCAGCCGCCAATGCTGCCCCGGACCGCAAGCAACACCAGTTCGACCATCGCGCCATAGACCAGGGCGACGATGATGGAGAGGCGCAGCGTGGCCGCGGAGCGTGGCCACAGGCCCGCGCCGATGTTGTTGCCGGCGACAGCCTGCATGGCGAGGCTGAGGCCGAGAAGCGGCAAGTAGGCAAAGGTCATGAGCCGGGTGACGATGCCGTAGGCGGCGATGGTCGTCTCCGCATTTGCCGGTGCGTAGAGTCTCACCGCGGCGATGATGGCGACCGAGCCCAGTGCGATGCCCAAAAAGCTGAGGCTTCGCGCCGCGCCGAGCGACAGGATCGCCGCCCACCCTCGCGACCAGTCGCCGAAGGCAAAGCCGAGCGTGCCGAGTTCCCCGCGGCCGCGCAGCCGGTAGATCAGAATGACCGTCAGCGCCACAGCCTGAGCCGCGGCGGTGCCCATGGCGGAGCCGGCGACGCCGAGGCCGAGCCCGGCGATCATCGCAATATTGAACGCGATGTTGCCGACCGAGACGAGGAGACCGGCAAGCGCCATGAAGCCGACGCGGCCTTCGACGCGCAAGGCGTCGGACTGCACCGAGACGAGGAACAACAGCGGCGAGGTGAAAACCGTGATCATCAGGAATTGATGGGCCATGGCGGCCACCTTGTCCGAGCCGTCGGCGACGAGGCTGGTGAGCCCCTCACCGAACGCCACAAACGCGACGATCACGGCAAGGAAGAGCACCAGCGCGAGACCATGCGCACCGGCAAAGGTGGCGCGGGCCTCGCCGAGGCTTCGTGCCCCGAGCTGACGCGCCAGGATGCTAGCCATGCCGGACGAGACCATGGTGCTGAGCGCGATCAGCAGCATGGAGGCTGGAAACATCACCGTCACGGCAGCGAGGGCCTCACGCCCGGCGAAGGCGCCGAGCAAAGCAGCATCCACGACCGTGAGAAGGCCGTTCATGCTGGTGATGAAGACGATGGGAAGAGCGGTCCGGATGAGGACCGCGGGGATTGGGTCCGCGATGAACCCGTTACGATTGGAAGACATGACGACTGCCTTTGTAGGGCGGTATCATCTCATGGGAGCTCGCCTTGCCATGAACCGCCTCAAAGGAGCGATCAGGTCCGGAACAGGCTGAACTTCACCATCGGAACATCCGGCGAGCGGCGGGCGTCAGCAGCCGCGGGGGCGTATGCTCCCAGTCCGGGGTCGTTGTCAAGCGGGAACGCGCGTCAGCCGAAGGCGCGGGTGCCGGAGATGAAGGTGGAGCGCATCTCGAGGGCGTCGGAGATGACGGCGAAGTCGGCGCGGGCGCCGCGGCGGAGGTGGCCGTGGGTGGCTTGGATGCCGAGGGCTTCGGCTGGGTAGAGCGAGGCCATGCGGAGGGCCTCGTCGAGGGCGATGCCGACGTGGCGCACGAGGTAAGCGATCGCGCCGATCATGGTGAGATCGGCGCCGGCCAGCGTGCCGTCGGAGAGGCGGAGGGCGCCGTCCTTGCGGAAGACGGTGCGGCCGTTGAGCTCGAAGCTCGGGAGGTCCGTTCCGGTCAGCGACATGGCGTCGGTGACGATGAAGATCTTTCCGGGTCCGCGCTTGCCGCGCAGGGCGAGGCCGATGCTGGCGGGGTGAACGTGGATACCATCGGCGATGAGGCCGGCATTTATGGTGCCGATATCGATGGCGGCGCCGACAACGCCGGGCTCGCGGTTGCCGATCTGGCTCTGGGCGTTGAAGAGGTGCGTGACCATGGTCGCGCCGGCGTCTGCCGCAGCCTTCACCTGCGCCCAGGTCGCGTCGGAGTGGCCGATGGAGACGATGATGCCGGCCTTCGCCAAACGGGAAATCTGTTCCGGGCCAACGGTTTCGGCGGCGACGGTGACAATCAGATTCGGGAGCTTTGCCTTGGCGCGGAGGAGGCGCTGGATGTCGGCTTCGTCCATCGGACGGATCAGGGCGGGGTCATGTGCGCCCTTGCGGGCGATTGAAAGATGCGGGCCTTCGAGGTGGAGACCGAGGAAGCCCGGCACGTGACCCAGTGCGGCGATGCCGGCGGCGATGGCCTGGTCCTGAATTTCGGGCGTGTCGGTTATGAGAGTCGGCATCAGGCCGGTGGAGCCGAACTGAGCGAAGGCGCCGCAAATAGTGGCGATACCGTCGATAGTCGGATCGTTGTTGAGCAACACACCGCCGCCACCATTGACCTGCAGGTCGATGAAGCCGGGCACGATCAGGCCGTCGACCGGAACCCGCTCGGCATCGGTCGGGGAATCGGCAGCAATGAGGCCTTCGACATGACCGTCGGTGACGACCAAGGCCATGCGCTCGTGCCACTCGGCGCCGTCGAAGATTTTGGGGGCGATGAAGGCGTGCTTGGGCATGGTGGCTAGAGCGTTTCCGTCACCTTCTTGAGGTGCGGGGGGCGGTCGGGGTCGAAGCCGCGGCGGCGGGAGAGGGCTTCGACGAAGCCGTAGAAGGAAACGATCAGCGCCAGTGCGTCGGTGATCGGATGGCCCGAGGCCGCGAAAGGCAGGCGCTCGGCCCTGGTGGCGTTGACCGAAGTGATGAAGACGCGGGCGCCCTGTCCTGCGAAGCGCTCGGCTGTTTCGGCGACCGAGGCCTCGGCGGCATCGCGGGCGGCGAGGGCGAGCACCGGGAAATGGTGCTCGACGATGCGGGCCGGACCATGCAGCACTTCGGCGGCGCTGTAGGATTCGGCATGGATGCCGCAGGTTTCCTTGAATTTCAGCGCCGCCTCGTTGGCGATGGCGTGCGAGGGGCCGCGGCCAAGGACGTACAGCGATTCCCGGCCGTCGAGCGCGCCGAGCAGCGGCGACCAGTCGCAGGCGATGGCATCGGCAAAGAGCTGCGGCAGGGCGTCGAGCGCGGCGAGGAGGCCCTCATCGAGCTGCCAGTGGGCAACGAGGCCAAGGCCGGCCACCACCGAGGCCACGAAGGTCTTGGTGGCGGCGACGCTCTTTTCCTCGCCGGAGAGCAGGTCGACTGTGATGTCGGAGGCGGCGGCCAGCGGCGAGTCCGGGGTGTTGGTGATGGCCACGGTGGTAGCACCATCGCGGCGGGCGGCTTCGGCCATGGCGACGATGTCGGGGCTCTTGCCGGACTGCGAGATGGCGATGGCGGCGCAGTGCTTCAGGCGCAGGTGCTGGCCGTAGATGGAGACGATCGAGGGGCCGATGGAGGCCACCGGTACGCCCGCAGTGAGCTCGATGGCGTATTTGAGGAAAGCCGAGGCGTGGTCGGACGAGCCGCGGGCGATGGTGACGACAGTCGACGGGTTGCGGGCGCGCAGCAGCGAGCCGGCCTGCGCGAGCGTGTCGCGGCCGCCGTCGAGGAGGCGGGCGACGGCGTCGGGGATCTCCTCGATCTCCTGGCGCATGTGGGTGGCGTTGCTGGTCACTTGCGGCCCTCTGCCGAACTGCCGATGCGGAGCTCCGCGACGAAGTCGTAGGTATCACCGCGATAGGTCGAGCGGGTCCACTCGATGACGCGGCCGGAGGCGAGATAGGAGGTGCGCTCGATGTGGAGCGCAGCCGCGCCGGCCGGCAGCTCGAGCAGCTTGGCGTCCTCGGGGCCCAGATTGGCGGCGCGGATGCGCTGGATGGCGCGAACCGGCCGGTTGCCGCTCTTTTCGAGATGCGCGTAGAGCGAGGTGCCGACCTTGTCGGGATCGGGCAGGATGGCCGCCGAGAGCGCGGCGCGCTCGATGGCAAGCGGCGTATCGTCCGAGATGCGGAGGCGGGCCACGCGGGCGACGCGATCGCTTTGCGAGAGGCCAAGCGCCACGGTCTCTTCGGGCGAAGGCTCGTAGAGGCCGCGGTCGAGCCACACGGAGGTCACCGCCATACCGCGGCGGGCCATATCCTCGGCGAAGGAGGTGAGCTGGCTCAGCGACTGCTCGACGCGATGGGTGTGCGGAGCGACGAAGGTGCCGGAACCGTGGCGCTGCACCAGGACGCCATCGCGCACCAGCTGCTGGACCGCCTTGCGCACGGTGACGCGGGAGACGTCGACCTTCTGTGCCAGATCGCGCTCCGAGGGCAGCGCATCTCCGGGCTTGATGACGCCCTTTTGCACGGCATCTTCGATCCAGCGCTTCAGTTGCAGGTAGAGCGGACCGCCCTGCGGCAGCACGATCGAATCGCTGCCGAAAATAGCGTGTTGAACGTCAGACATATTCGATCTCCGGCTCGACCGCAGACTGAAGACTCAGCTTCACGTGCTGCCGCCAGCGGACCTCACCCCGTTTTTGCACCAAGAGAGTCCTCCTGGGCCGCATAATACCAATAAAAGACCATTGACCAAGCGGATTTTCACGGTTGCTGCCAATTTTGTGTAACTCATTCGCCTCACGGCGCTTTTGGTGCTCCGGACAACCTGATTTTGACAGGGGAGTGACAAAAATTTCGTCACCCGCTGGACAAGTGGTATTTTTTTGGCATTAGATTGGGGAAGGAAGCCGGGGCGCCGTGGAAGGTGCCCGGCGGCTGATGGAGGGACGTGCATATGCTCGACGGCGTGGCCGCCACACGGATGGGACCCCGGGGATGAACGATATCGCCCCTGCCCCCGCGACCGAAGTTGCCGAGGACCGCTATGCCGGGCTCGATACCTGGGGCGACGACGCCATTCTGGCGGCCCTGCTCGACGGCCAGAAGCGAGCACTGGCCTCAGTAGACGCGGCGATCCCTGCCCTCTCACGGGCGGCGAGCGCGGCGGCAGAGAAGCTCGTGGGGGGCGGGCGGCTGGTCTACCTGGCAGCCGGAAGCCCGGCGCTGATGTCGCTCGCCGATGCGCTGGAAATTCCGCAGACCTACGGCCTCGCCTATGACCGGGTGGTGCTGATCCTCTCGGATGGCGAGGGCATTGCCAAGCGGCTCAACGGCGTGCGCGAGGACGATCGCGACGGCGCCCGGGCCGATGTGGCGGCGAACGGGGTGGGTCCGGGCGATTGCGTGATCGCGACTTCGGCCAGCGGTACGACGCCTTATACCGTCGCCGGTTTGGAGGCCGCGAAGGCGGCAGGCGCGGCGACCGTTGGGATCGCCGGAAATGCCGGCGCGCCGCTGCTTTCGCTCGCCGACATCCCGGTGCTGCTGGATGCCGGGCCGGAGGTGATCTCGGGCTCGACCCGCATGGGCGCCGGGACTGCACAAAAGGCGGCGCTCAATATGCTTTCGACCCTGATCGGGGTTAAGCTCGGCCATGTCTACGATGGCCTGATGGTCAACGTGAAGGCCGACAACGAGAAGCTGCGCGGGCGTTCGGCGCGCATCGTCTCCAGGATTACCGGCGCCAGCGAGGCCGAGGCCCGCGAAACGCTCAACCAATCGGGCGGCGAGGTCAAACCCGCCATCCTGATCGCTGCCGGGGCGGAAAACCTGGCTCAGGCCGAGGCACTGCTCGGCCAAACCAACGGGAACGTGCGCGCGGCGCTGGCCAGACTTCGGCCCGACGCGCCGGCGTTGAACTAGCGCCCTGACGGCAGCGCCGGGGCAAACAAGCAAGAGGAAGGACACGATTATGAAGACGCATCTGATGCTGGCGACCGCCACCATCGCGCTCGTTGCCGGCGCCGCGCCTGCCTTCGCGCAGACGCAGCTCGTCATCGAAAGCTGGCGTACCGACGACCTCGCCATCTGGCAGGACAAGATCATCCCCGCCTTCGAGGCGGCCAACCCCGACATCAAGGTCACCTTCTCGCCGACCGCGCCGACCGAGTACAACTCGGCGCTCGCGGCCAAGCTCGAAGGCGGCACTGCCGGCGACATCATCACCTGCCGGCCGTTCGACGCTTCGCTGGAGCTCTTCAACAAGGGCCAGTTGGCGCCGCTCAACGACCTGCCGGGGATGGAGAACTTCTCGGCCGTCGCCAAGGCCGCGTGGTCGACCGACGACCAGTCGACCGTGTTCTGCGTGCCGATGGGCGCGGTGATCCACGGCTTCATCTACAATGCCGATGCCTTCGCGCAGCTCGGGCTCGAAGAGCCCAAGACGGTCGCGCAGTTCTACGACGTGCTCGACAAGATCAAGGCCGATGGCACCTACATCCCCTTGGCGATGGGCACCAACGACCAGTGGGAAGCCGCGACGATGGGCTACCAGAATATCGGCCCGACCTACTGGAAGGGCGAGGAAGGGCGGCTGGCGCTGATCGCCGGCAAGCAGAAGCTCACCGACGAAGGCTGGGTCGCGCCCTACCGCGAGCTCGCCAAGTGGAAGGATTATCTGGGCGACGGCTTCGAAGCGCAGACCTACTCGGACAGCCAGAACCTCTTCACCCTCGGCCGCGCCGCCATCTATCCGGCCGGTTCGTGGGAGATCTCGGGCTTCAATGCCAATGCCGGGTTCAAGATGGGCGCCTTCCCGCCGCCGGTCGTGAATGAAGGCGACACCTGCTACATCTCGGACCACACTGATATCGGCATCGGCCTCAACGCCGCCTCGCCGAACCAGGAAGCGGCCAAGAAGTTCCTGAGCTGGGTGGCATCGAGCGAGTTCGGCACCATCGAAGCCAATGCGCTGCCGGGCTTCTATCCGCTCAGCAACGAGCCGGTGACCATCGAGGATCCTCTGGCGCAGGAATTCGCCAGCTGGCGTAACGAGTGTGAGAAGACCATCCGCTCGACCTACGCCATCCTCAGCCGCGGCACGCCGAACCTCGAGAACGAGACCTGGAATGCGTCGGTGCAGGTGATCAAGGGCGCCGAGACGCCCGAAGATGCCGGCAAGCGCCTGCAGGCCGGCCTCGACAGCTGGTACAAGCCCGCAGGCATGTAAGGCAAACACGTCCGGGTCGCTTTCGGGCGGCCCGGTTTCTCTCCGGTGTGTCATTCCCGCGGAGGCGGGAATCCAGCATCCGCAGAGCAAGCGGCTTGGTCACCGCTGAAGCCACTGGATCGAGCATGCTGGATTCCCGCCTCCGCGGGACTGACACCGAGGAAGAGCGCGGGTATCGCGCCCACAGATGGATGGGTCCCTGCTTTCGCAGGGATGACAGCCGGTGGTTGCGATGGGAGCCGGTGGTCGGCAACATCCAGCGGGTGCGGCGGCATCCCAATTTTCAGGCACCGTGGGTCGGGGGACGACACGATGACGACAGACAGTTTCGGGGGCGGGCGGAAGCCGTTCCGCTGGCATATCCTGGTGTTCCTGGCGCCGGCGGCACTGGTCTACTCGGCCTTCATGATCATCCCGCTGGTGTCGACGCTCTACCAGTCGTTCTTCTCGCGGGAATGGGCCTTTGTCGGGCTCGACAATTTCGCCAAGCTCTTCACCGATCCGCGCCTCTCGGCAAGCTTCTGGAACGCGCTCTGGAACAATGTGTGGTTCTTCATCATCCACATGGTGGTGCAGAACCCGATCGGAATCCTGCTTGCAGCGCTGCTCTCCAATCCGCGGCTGCGGCTGCGCGGCTTCTACCGGACGGTGTTCTTCATCCCGACGATCCTTTCCTTCGTGATCGTCGGCTTCGTGTGGAAGCTGATCCTGTCGCCGGTCTGGGGCATCAGCCAGGGCATGCTGAAATCGGTGGGGCTGGGCTGGCTCTACCAGCCTTGGCTCGGCAAGGAAGACTATGCGCTGACGACGCTCGCGCTGATCTCGAACTGGCAGTTCATCGGCATTCCGATGATGCTGATCTACGCGGCGCTGCTCTCGATCCCCGACGAGGTGCTCGAAGCGGCCGAATGCGACGGCATCACCGGCTGGGCGCAGTTCTGGAAGATCCAGCTGCCGCTGGTGCTGCCGGCGATCGGCATCGTCTCGATCCTTACCTTCGTGGGCAATTTCAACGCCTTCGACCTGGTCTATGCAGCGCAGGGAGCGGCGGCGGGACCGAACTTCTCCACCGACCTCTTGGGCACCCTGCTCTACCGCACCTTCTTCGGCTACCAGCTGCAGCTGGGCGACCGGGCGATGGGCTCGACCATCGCGGCAGTGATGTTCCTGATCATTCTCGCCGGTGTGTGCGTGTACCTCTTCCTCGTACAGACCCGGCTCCGGAGGTACCAGTTCTGATGGCCAGCAAAGCGACCCATTCGCCGGTCCGGTCGATCGCGGCGCATGCGATCCTCCTCACCTACACGCTGATCGCGCTCTTTCCGGTGTTCGTGATCGTCATCAACTCGCTGAAGAACCGGCAGGGCATCTTCAAGGCACCGCTGGCGTTGCCGGTGGGCGAGCTCTGGGCGCCGGACGGATTCGCCAAGGTACTGACGCGCGGCGACTTCCCGCTCTACTTCCAGAACAGCCTGATCGTGACGCTGGTGTCGCTGTTCTTTGTGCTGCTCTTCGGCGCCATGGCGGCGTTCGCGCTCTCCGAATACCGGTTCAAGGGCAACACGCTGATGGGCCTCTACCTGGCGCTCGGGATCATGATCCCGATCCGGTTGGGAACGGTCGCTATCCTCCAGATCATGGCGGCGTCGGGGCTGGTGAACACGCTCTGGGCGCTGATCCTCGTCTACACGGCGCAGGGGCTGCCGCTCTCGATCTTCATCCTTTCCGAGTTCATGCGGACAGTGAGCGATGACCTCAAGGATGCCGGGCGCATCGACGGCATGAACGAGTTCAAGATCTTCTTCCGGCTGGTGCTGCCGCTGGTACGGCCGGCCATGGCGACGGTCGCGGTCTTCACCATGATCCCGATCTGGAACGACCTCTGGTTTCCGCTAATCCTCGCGCCCGCCGAGAGCACCAAGACAGTGACGCTCGGGGCGCAGATGTTTTTGGGGCAGTTCCAGAGCGAGTGGGACGCGGTGCTGGCGGCGCTGACGCTCGCCATCCTTCCCGTGCTCATCCTCTACCTCATCTTCTCGCGGCAGCTGATCCGCGGCATCACCTCAGGAGCCGTCAAATGACGACCCCCATTCGCGTGCTGGCGGCCGGGCTCGGCAATATGGGCCGCAGCCATGCCCTGGCCTACCACCGCCACCCCGGCTTCGAGATCGTGGGGCTGGTCAACCGCTCGCGGCCGCGGCTGCATGAGGAGCTTTCGGGCTACGACATCCTGCCGACCTTCCCGGAGGCGCTGCGCGAGCTGAAGCCCGACCTGGCCTCGATCAGCACCTATTCGGACACGCATGCCGACTTCGCGGTGATGGCGCTCGAGCAGGGTGCGCATGTGTTCCTCGAAAAGCCGCTGGCGACGACGGTCAAGGATGCCGAGCGCGTGGTCGCAGCGGCACGGGCGAACGGGCGGAAGCTGGTGATCGGCTATATCCTCCGGCACCACCCCAGCTGGGTGCGGTTCATCGCCGAGGCACGCAAGCTGGGTGGGCCCTATGCGTTCCGGCTCAACCTCAACCAGCAGTCGTCGGGTTCGACCTGGGACACACACCTGCAGCTCATGCAGACGACGTCGCCGATCGTCGATTGCGGCGTCCACTATGTCGACGTGATGTGCCAGATCACCGATGCGCGCCCTGTCGAGGTCCGCGGGATGGGCGTCCGCTTCTCGGACGAGATAGCGCCCGACATGTATAATTACGGGCACCTGCAGGTGCTGTTCGAGGACGGTTCGGTCGGCTGGTACGAGGCGGCCTGGGGGCCGATGATCTCGGAGACGGCGTTCTTCGTCAAAGACGTGATGAGCCCCAATGGCGCGGTCTCGATCGTCATGGACCCCAACGCCAAATCGGACTCGCACGAAACGCATACCAGAACCGATGCCATTCGGGTTCACCGGGCCGAGCGCGGGGCGGACGGGAAGTTCGCGCATCCGGACGAGATCATCTCGATGGTGGGCGAGCCGGGGCACGATGCGCTCTGCGCGCGCGAGCAGGACTTTGTCTATCGGGCGATCACCGAGGACCTGGACCTCAACCGGCACATGGACGACGCGGTGCAGTCGCTGCGGATTTGCCTCGCGGCCGACGAGAGCGTGCGGACCGGGAAGGCGGTGCGATTGTGATCGGTGGCCAACGTAATTCGAATTCGGAGGCCTGAATGGGCTCGTTGCAACTCAAAGGGGTCGAGAAGGCCTTTGGGAATACCAAGGTGCTGCACGGCATCGACCTCGACGTCGCGGACGGGGAGTTCGTGATCTTCGTCGGGCCGTCGGGCTGTGGGAAGAGCACCCTGCTCCGCATCATCGCCGGACTGGAGGATGCCACCGGCGGCGGGGTGCTGATCGATGGCGAGGCGGTCAACGCCGTGCCGCCGGCCAAGCGCGGCATCGCCATGGTGTCCCAGTCCTATGCGCTCTACCCGCACCTGACGGTCAAGGACAACATGATCGCGGGCTTGAAGCAGGCGGGTGCCCCGAAGGACGTCATCGATCGTCAGCTGGCCTTCGCCAGCCAGATGCTGTCGCTCGAGCAGTACCTGGAGCGGCGGCCGGCGCAGCTC
>DATCRS010000199.1:0-3771 GCA_036568845.1 Devosia sp.
GCCATGCAGATGCGGTCGGACAATGACTGGCTGATCTACAACCTCGAGGCCGCAGGTAACGGGCTCGCCGGCATCATCGAGCAGGCCAAGCTCGGGCGATTCTCGCGGCTCATCATCCGCGACGGCACGCTCGACATGAACGATGCCCTCTACGGGCTCTTCCGCACCTTCGACGACATCACCTTCGACGTGACGCCGAGCCCGGATGGAAAGGTGGCCGCCGGACTGTTCTCCGCCGATTTCGGCGGCACGGTGATGAACGGCATCCTCGAACGTGTCGAGGAAGAGGGCGGGGTCGCCAGGCTCAAGGCATCGGTCACCAACCTCGACCTCGCTTCCTTCATGCCCTTCATCAACGACGAGGAGGGCATGGGCGGCATCGTCGGGCCGAGCGCTCTCTCCATCGATGTCGCCTTCGACTCGGCGACCGGGAAGATCCAGGACGGGCTCTTTCACGTAGATATGACGGGAACCGACATTCGCATCGGCGACGACTATTTCCCGATGGCGACCAGCATCATGGAAGTGCGCTGGGATCCGCATAAGGGGACATTCGCGCTCGGAGAATCGCAGATTTCGATCGGCGACAGCACCGGTTGGGTGAGTGGCATCTTTGCGCTCGGCATGGACCCCAACTATGGACCCACGGTCGGCATTTCGATGACGGGACGTGATGTCTTTATCGCCGCGGAGAACGGCCTCCCCAAGGAGCCGTTCAGCGAACTTTCCTTCCGGGGGTGGTCGGCGCCGCTCTACGGCGCCATGGGCATCGACCAGTTCGAGGCCAGAAAGGCGGACGGCTCGCAGCTGGCCTCCAAGGGGCGGGTCGACATGCTCCGGCGCGGCATGGGCTTCGAGCTGACCGTCGCCGGCGACGGGATCTCGGCCGACGATCTGAAGCGCCTCTGGCCCTATTTCATCTCGTCCGACACGCGCGAGTGGTTCGTCAAGAATGTGCTCGACGGCCGGATCACGGCCTCCTCGATGCGCTACGACTTCCCGGTCGGGACGCTGGCGACGAAGGAGGAAGACAAGCCGATCCCGAAGGGCGGCATGTCGATCGACATCACCGGCGTCGGGGTCAAGCTCAAGCCGACCGACACGATGGCGGCGATCGCCATCGACGGCGAAACCAAGCTTATCGTTCGCGACAATCAGGTCACCATCTCAGGGGACGGCGCCACCATCGAGACCTCCGGCGGGCCGATTTCGGCGGCCAATGCCGCCATGGTGATGAGCAGCGAGAACACCGACGAGCGCCTGATCGAGATTTCGGGTGACATTTCGGGCGGCATTCCGGCGCTGATCGCGCTTGCCAAGGACCAGCAGCCCAAGGCGCTGGAAGACAGCAAACTGCCGATCGACGTGACGGCGCTCGGCGGCAGCCTGACGGTTTCGGCGGTCGCGACGATCGTACTCGACAAGGCCGGCAAGACCAAGCGGATGGACTACGCGATCAACGGCGTGGTGCAAGACTTTGGCTCGACCAAGCCCCTCGACAACCACTCCATCGCCAATGGTCAATTGTCGTTTGTGGCCTCGCAGGAAGGCTTCCGCGTTGCCGGTCGGGCCGAGGTGGACGGGTTGCCGGCCAATGTGGTGATCGAGGGCGAGGTCGGCGAGAACGCGCCGCCGCCGACCATGACGCTGGGCGCCACGCTTGCCGCGTCCGACTTCAAGAAGATGGGCTTTGACGTCAGCCAGTTCATCGACGGCGAGATCACCTTCGCGGCGCGCCCGATGCCGGACGGTTCGATCCAGATGGACGTCGATCTCAAGGACGCTTCCGTCAATATCCAGGACCTGGCGCTGACCAAGGCCAAGGGCGTGGCCGGAACGTTGCGCGCCACCGTCAAACAGACCGGCGACCTGACCGAGCTCAGCAACGTGGACGTCGCCTTCGGCAACGTTAAGCTCGTCGGCAGCATCGGGTTCGACACCAAGAAGGGTCTGCAGTCGGCTGAGTTCACGGACTTCGCCTTGTCGGAGGGAGACTCGGCGCAGCTCAAGGTGGCGCCGATCGACGGCGGCGTGTCGGTGGCGATCCGGGGCAAACAGCTCAATTTGCAGCCGCTCCTGAAACGCTTCTTCAGCCTGGAGCAGGGGTCTACGGGCGGCCCGCAAGCGACGCAGTTCAGCCAGCGCATCGTCGTTGACGCCAAGCTCGACCGGGTGCTGGGCTACTACAAGACGACGGCCTTCAACGTCGACCTCAATCTCGACCTGCGCGGGTCCGATCTGCGGAACGTCACCGTGGCGGCGCAGTTCGGTAACGATTCCAGCATATCGGTGACGACCAACCCGACCCCCGAAGGCAAGACCATGTCAGTGGCCTTCAACGATCTGGGCACCGTGCTGCGGATGATGGGTGTCTACCCCAATGTCGAAGGCGGTGCGGGCACGCTGGTGCTGCAGACGGTGACCGACCAGAAGGCGGACTATGGCACCTTCATGCTCAAGAACTTCGCCATCGTGGACGAGGACAACGTGGCGCAGATCCTCAACCGCGATACGCAATCGCGCGCGATGATATCGCGCCAGAACAAGCTCTCGTTCCGCAGCGGTGAGGTGCAGTTCATCCGCCGCAAGGATCGTGTGGAAATCCAGGATGCGGTGCTGGCCGGCGACAGCGTTGGCGGCACGGCGCGCGGGTTCATCTATACCGACAGTCGGCAGTACGACATCTCTGGGACTTATGTGCCGCTCTTCGGGCTCAACAATGTCTTCCAGAAGCTGCCGATCTTCGGGCCGCTGCTCGGTGGCCGCGAGGGCGAGGGCCTTTTCGGCGTCACCTTTGCGATCCGCGGTCCGCTCGACAAGCCCGACTTCCGGATCAACCCGATGTCGGCGCTGGTGCCGGGGGCCTTCCGGCGCATGTTCGAGTATCGGGCGCGGGAAATCCCGCGCGTCGAGTGACTTAGATCAAAGGAAGGATTGGCGTGTCGCGCTTTGCTCTCCACATTGAAGCTGGAGGTGCATCATGTACGCACAAATCTTGATCGCCACGGACGGATCGGAACTCGCCAGCCATGCGCTCACTCAGGGGCTGAAACTGGCAAAGGCGCTTGGCAGTCAGGTGACCATCGTAACGGTGACCGAGCCGGCTGCCATCATCGGCGGTGGCTACGCGACAGTAGCCGGCGGCGGCTTCGATCCGATTCCCGAACTGATCGAAGCGCAAAAAAAGGTCGCCGAAGGCGTCCTGAAAGCGGCTGTCGACGTGGCGCGCGGGCAGGGGATCGAGGCGAGAACACTGCTGGTCGACAACAGCTTCCCGGCCGAGGGGATCGTTGCCGCGGCGGCAGAGGTTGAGGCCGACCTGATCGTCATGGCCTCGCATGGCCGGCGCGGCTTGGGCCGATTGCTGCTGGGCAGCCAGACCAGCAATGTGCTGGCGCACAGCAAGGTGCCGGTGTTGGTGACGCGCTGAGGCGCGTCACACGGGCTTGAGGAGAGCGTGCTTCTTCTTGCCGACCGAAAGCTTCAGCACGCCCTCGGACTGGAGTTGGGCTGCCGTAACGGTTGCCCGCTCGTCCATCACCACCTCGTCATTGACCCGCACGGCGCCCGACTGGATGTGGCGGCGCGCCTCGCCGTTGGACGCCGCGAGCCCGACAGCAACAAGGGCCGCCTGGAGGCCCAGGCCCGAGGCGAGCTCTGCTTTCGGCACCTCCGCCGTCGGCAGCGAGAGGTCGAGAGCACCGGCCTCGAACGTGGCGGCGGCTGTGGCGGCTGACTGCTCGGCAGCCTCGCGGCCATGGACGATGGCGG
>DATCRS010000200.1:0-3965 GCA_036568845.1 Devosia sp.
GTGCTGCAGGTCGAGGTCACGGAAGAGCTGCCCTTCGTCGAGTTCGGCGACAGCGACACCGCCGATGTCGGCGACTGGGTGATGGCTATCGGCAATCCGTTCGGGCTGGGCGGCTCGGTCACCATCGGCATCGTCTCGGCGCGCAACCGCGATATCCAGGCCGGCCCCTACGACCAGTTCATCCAGACCGACGCTGCCATCAACCAGGGCAATTCCGGCGGTCCACTGTTCGACATGGATGGCCACGTCATCGGCATCAACACGGCCATCATCGCCCGCGGCGGCTCGTCGCTCGGCATCGGTTTCGCCGTGCCCGGCAACCTCGCCAAGCCGGTGATCGACCAGTTGGCCGAGTTCGGCGAGACGCGCCGTGGCTGGCTCGGTGTCGGTATCCAGGACGTCACGGAAGATATTGCCGCCTCGCTGGGGCGCGGCGACACCCATGGCGCGATGGTCATCGACGTGACCAGGACCGGCCCCGCTGACGGCACCATCCTCGAAGGCGACATCATCCTCGAGTTCGACGGCAAGCCGATCGTGCGCATGCGCGACCTGCCGCGCATCGTCGCCGAGACGGCGGTCGGCAAGGCCGTGCCGGTGAAGGTCCTACGCAATGGCACCGAGCATGTGTTCGAGATCACTCTCGGCCGCCTCGAGGCCGGCGAGCAGATCATCGCCGATGCCGAAAAGGCGCTCGAGGAGCAGCAGGCCGAGGAGGCGACTCCCGAGGGCACGGCAGAGGAGCCGATCGGCCCGCCGCCCGGCCTTTCCGACCTCGTCGGCTTCGACCTCGCGCCCATCGACGAGGCGCGCCGCAGCGAATTCGGACTCCGATCCGGGGCCGAGGGCGTGGTGGTGACGGCCGTGACCGGCGGCAGCGATGCGGAGGAGAAGGGCTTCTTTCCAGGGCAGATCGTGGTCGAGGTCAACCAGAAGCCGGTGAAATCGGTTGGCGAGGTCACCGATGCAGTGAGTGCCGCCAAGGAGCAGGGGCGTCCTGCCGTGCTGTTCAAGGTCGCCGATCAGGCCGGCACCGAGCACTTCGTGGCGGTGCGGATCAACTAGGGATGCCACGCCTCGTGGTTCGACAAGCTCACCATGAGGCTACTGATGTTCCAGAGGCCTCATCCTGAGCTTGTCGAAGGACGAGGCCGGTCCGTCAGCTCTTCCCTATCCTGTACAGCACGTGCGGCCGCAGCGGATGACCATCCGGCAGGACCGGGTGGAGGAAGTCGTCGGCCGGGTCGCGGCGCATGCCGATCTTTTCCATCACCCGCTGGCTTGGCAGGTTGCCCTCGGAGGTGAAGGCGACGACCTCATCGAGGCCAGCGGTCGCAAAGCCCCAGTTGAGCCAGGCCCGGGCCGCTTCGGGGGCCAGGCCCTGGCCCCAGAACGTCTTGTCGAACTGCCAGCCGATTTCCACCTCGGGTCGGCCGGCAATGGCGTCGCGAATCACATCGGCCGGAAATCCCAACCCGATCATGCCGACGAAGCGGCCGTCGGCCTTGAGCTCGGCGGCGCCGAAGTGAAAACCCTTCTCCGCCTGCTTGGCGAGCACGGCATCGAACTGGGCCGAGGCTTCCTCGAAGCTCAGCGCCTTGGGGTAGAACCGCCGTACTTCCGGATCGCCGAGCACGCGGGCGAGCGGCCCGCGATCGCGCTCCTCCCAGCTGCGCAGCACCAAACGCTCGGTTTCGAGCCTCACCGGACGAACTCTTCCTCGTTATAGCCCTGCAGATAGAGCAGGGCGGTGAGGTCTCCATGATCGATGCGGGCGGTGGCCTGCTCGGCGACGAAGGGTTTGGCGTGGAGCGCCACGCCGAGCCCCGCCGCCTTGATCATGTCGAGGTCGTTGGCGCCGTCGCCCACCGCCATGGTGTCGATCATCGGGACGCCGCGCTCGGTGGCGAGCGTCTGCAGCCGCGTGATCTTGGTGGTCTTGTCGACGATCGGGTCCGGGACGTTGCCGCTCAGCACGTCGCCGTCGAACTCCAGCGTGTTGGCGATGGCTTCATCGAAGCCGATGCGCTTGCCATAATATTCGGCAAAGAAGGTGAAGCCGCCCGAGACCATCGACGTATAGGCGCCATAGGCCTTCATCGTCTGCACCAGCGCCCGGCCGCCGGCGGCGAGGGTGATGCGCTCGCGCCGGATCTCCTCGATCACCTTGCGCTCGAGGCCTTTGACCAGCGCCACGCGGGTGCGGAGCGCCTGGGCGAAGTCGAGCTCACCGTTCATGGCGCGCTGGGTGATTGCCGCCACCTCGGCCTTGATGCCCACGGCATCGGCGATCTCGTCGATGCATTCCTGGTCGATCATGGTCGAATCCATGTCCGCCACCAGCACCTTCTTCCGCCGGTTGGCGAGCGGCACCAGCGCCACGTCGACCGGCCGGCCGGCCGTCAGTGACCGCGCCATCTGCACCGGATCGGCGGCCTTGGGCGAGATGATTTCGCAGGCCACGCGCTGGTTGAGCCAGTTGATCTCGCCCCCGGTCTCGTGCTGGATCGCCGCCACGATCTTGGCGTCAAGCGCCGGGTCGGCGGGGTTGGCGATCAGGCAAAGCACCGACATGGACAGGTCTCGCGAGGGGCGGAAAAGCGCGGTGTTGATAGCGGGTCCGACTGCCAGCGGCAAGTCGGCGCTGGCGCTGCGCCGCGCCCAGGAGAGCGGGGCAGTCGTCGTCAACACCGACGCCATGCAAGTCTATGACGTGCTGCGCATCGTCACCGCCCGGCCCGCGCCCGAGGAGACGGGCGGGGTCCCGCATCTTCTTTACGGCATGGTGCATCCGTCGCGCCGCTTTTCCACCGGCGACTGGCTGCGCGCGGTGCAGGCGATCCTCGCCCAGCATGCCGGCGAGAAACTCATTTTCGTCGGCGGTACAGGGCTTTATTTCGAAGCCCTCACAAACGGATTCGCCGAGGTGCCCGAGGTGCCGCCCGAAGCGATCGCTGCTGCCGAAGCCGAGATCGCCGGCCTCGATCGCGAAGCTCGCGGAAAGCTGATCGCGGCGCGCGACCCGCTGATCGCGGCCCGGCTCAAAGCGCCCGATCCGCAGCGCGTGGCCCGGGCCCTCGCCGTGCTCAACGCCACCGGCCGCTCGCTGGCGACCTTCCAGGACGACCTGCACGAGGGTCTGCTGGCTGACTTCGACCTCGAGCGCATCGTCCTCAACCCGCCGGTCGAGCTTCTCCGCCAGCGCATCGCCAGCCGCTTCGAGACAATGATGGACACAGGTGCCGTCGAGGAGGTCGAGGCACTACGCATGCTCAACCTCGATCCGTCGCTGCCGGCAATGAAAGCCATCGGCGTGCCAGAGATTTCCGATTGGCTCGATGGCCGCATCAGCCGCGCCGAGGCGGTCGAGCGCGCCACTATCGCGACCCGGCAATATGCCAAGCGGCAGCGCACCTGGTTCCGCAACCGCATGGCCGACTGGACCTGGATCGACCCCACCGCTTGACCGGCACTGTCAGCCAACTACGTTCGTCCCATGAAGCTCTTCACCCTCGTCGCCACCCTCGTTCTGCTCGCCCTTCCGGCGGTCGCCGAGGAGACCTCGTTCCGCCAGCTCTTCGAAAGCCGCAATGGCCGCACGCTGGCCGTGCTCAAGGCCGAGTTCCCGCAGGACTACGATGGCCTCATGATCCGCATCGGCGCGGTCGAGCGGTCCGAGCAGAGCGAGATGCTGAAGCTCTCCGCGGCCTTTGCGGCGGTCGGCGATGTCCGGCGAAAATATGTGGCGCGGCTGCGCTTCGCACCGCCACAGGACCTCGCCGCGCTGCTCGAATCCGCCGCAGCTTTCCATCAGTCGGTGCTGGAAAAGGATGGGCCGGGCGCCTGTGGCGTCTTCGCCCAGAATGGCACCGGCGCGCTGTTCTCGCTGGCGCGGTCGGACACCTACGCCGCCGAGATCGACACACAGTCCGCGCGCTATTTCGAGGCGGTGGCCGGCGCCATCG
>DATCRS010000201.1:0-10755 GCA_036568845.1 Devosia sp.
CCGCCACATCGCGCCGCGACGCCTTGGCGGCCTTGCCGCCGGTCTGCGCCAGCCGCTCGAGATCGTCCGCCGTGACGCCCACCTTGAAAGTCCCGTCCATGATGGCGATCGTCGCCGGCACCGCGCCGTTGCGATGGATCACCGCCTCGACGTTCCGCGCCATCTCGAGGTTCTGCGGGTAGGGCATGCCGTGGGTAATGATGGTCGATTCCAGCGCCACCACCGGCTGACCGGCAGCGAGCGCCGCCTCGACCTCGGGAGCAATGGAAAGATGAGCACTGGCCGGCACGCGAAAATCCTCGGTAGATTGGGTCTTGCGCCTATTGATGCCGCAGCCGCAAAACCGTCAAGTGCCCACGAAAATCGCCGCCGCAACCCTTGTCCCGCAGGCGGTTCGCCGCTAGTTTGCGCTTCCTCAGCACCCCGCGCCAACAAAGGTCACTTCACTGAGCACGGTCATTGTTGATCCGGCCCCCGGACCGGATCGATGGGCGCCCGCCACAGGGCTTATTGCGACCCGACCTGTTCCCGGCGCGTCGACCGCGCTGCTTGGCCATCCTCCGCGCGTATTCCGAGCTGAGACTGCTCTTCGCCTTTCACATGCCACAGGCCGGCGCCGCCCGCTGCCTGTCCATACCAATGTGGCCGGATCAACCGGCGACCGCCCCCGATGACAAGGAGACGATTGATGCACAAGACACTCATGGTGGCCCTCGGCGCCATCCTCATCGCCACGCCCGCACTGGCCCAGGAAAACGTCGTGAACGTCTACAACTGGTCCGACTATATCGCTGAGGATACGGTGGCCAAGTTCGAGGCCGAGACCGGCATCAAGGTCAACTACGACGTGTTCGACAGCAACGAGCTGGTCGAGGCCAAGCTGCTGGCTGGCAATTCCGGCTATGACGTCGTCGTGCCCTCGGGCTTCTTCCTCGAGCGCCAGGTGGCCGCCGGCCTCTTCCTGCCGCTCGACAAGTCCAAGCTGCCGAACCTTTCGAACATGGATCCAGCGGTGATGGAAGCCACCGCCACCCACGACCCGGACAATGCCCATTCGGTCGACTACATGTGGGGCACCACGGCCATGGGCTACAATGTCGCCAAGGTCACCGAGGCGCTAGGCGCCGACCAGCCGATCGACACCTGGGACATCGTCTTCAAGCCGGAGCTCGCCGCCAAGGTCGCCGGCTGCGGCCTGACCCTGCTCGACGCACCTGCCGAGATCATGGCCACGGCCCTCAACTATCTCGGCCTCGATCCCAACTCGGAATCGACCGAGGACCTGGCCAAGGCCGAGGCCCTCCTGATGTCGATCCGCCCGCATGTGCGCTACTTCAACTCGTCCCAGTACATCGACGACCTGGGCAATGGCGAAGTCTGCCTCTCGGTCGGCTATTCGGGCGACGTGTTCATCGCCCAGGCCGCCGCGGCCGAGGCCAATGCCGGCGTCGAGATCGCCTATACGATCCCCAAGGAAGGCGCTCTGCAGTGGTTCGACCTCTTCGCCATCCCGGCGGACGCGCCGCATGTCGAGAATGCCTATAAGTTCATCGACTTCATGCTGCGTCCCGACATCGCCGCCGCGAACACCAACTACGTATTCTACGCCTCGGGCAACAAGGCAGCGCTGGAGTTCATCGACGACGAGGTCAAGAACGATCCGGCGATCTACCCCACCGGCGAGGTCCAGGCCAAGCTCTTCGGTCTCAAGGCGCATTCGCCCGACTATGATGAGCTCTTGACGGAAAGCTGGCAGCGCATCAAAGCCGGCTCATAAGAACCACTTCCAGGACGGGGCTTCGGCCCCGTCCTCCGCATTTCCCGGACCTCCTGATGGCCAAGAAACCCCAAACCGCGGCCGACACCCGCCCTTGGCGCGATCCTGCGGCAAAACCCTTTGTGCGCATCCGCAACGTCACCAAGAAGTTCGGTGACATCGCCGCCGTCGACAATCTCTCTCTCGACATTTTCAAGGGTGAGCTCTTCTGCCTGCTCGGCGGCTCCGGCTCGGGCAAGTCGACACTCTTGCGCATGCTCGCCGGCTTCGAGGTCCCCACCTCCGGCACCATCGAGATCGATGGCCAGGACATGTCCGCCGTGCCGCCCTACCACCGGCCGGTCAACATGATGTTCCAGTCCTATGCGCTGTTTCCGCATATGAACGTCTGGAACAACATCGCTTATGGCTTGAAGCGCGAGGGCCTGCCCAAGCCCGAGATTGCCGCCCGGGTCGACGAGCTCTTGAAGCTCGTGAAGCTCGAGCCATACGCCCTGCGCAAGCCGCACCAGCTCTCCGGTGGCCAGCGCCAGCGCGTCGCCCTTGCCCGCGCCCTCGCCAAGCGCCCAAAGCTCCTCCTCCTCGACGAACCGCTCGGCGCGCTCGACAAAAAGTTGCGCGAGGAAACCCAGTTCGAGCTGGTCAAGATCCAGGAAACCCTCGGCGTCACCTTCATCGTCGTCACCCACGACCAGGAAGAGGCGATGAGCCTTGCCACCCGCATCGGCGTGATGAACCAGGGCGAGATCGCCATGATCGGCGAACCCACTGACATCTACGAGTTCCCCAACTCCCGCTTCGTCGCCGGCTTCATCGGCTCGGTGAACATGTTCGAGGGCGTCGTTACCGAGGATGAGCCCGACCACGTCCGCATCCGCTCGACCGAGGTCGGCGGCGACATCTATGTCGGCCACGGCGTCGACTGCGCCCCCGACCAGGTGCTCTGGTTCGCCATCCGGCCCGAAAAGATCCAGCTGAGCCGCGAGAAACCCGAGGGCACCGCAAACATCGCCCACGGCATGGTCGAGGATATCGGCTACCTGGGGGACATGAGCGTCTACCAGGTCATCCTCGACTCTGGAAAGCGCATCCGCGTCACCCAGACCAACATCGTCCGCGGCAATCCCGATGCCATCAAGTGGGACGAGCCGGTCTGGTGCCAGTGGGGCGACACCTCCGGCTCGGTGCTGACCAATTGACGACCGGACCCGCCTACGCCCGGCCCGCTGCCCGCTGGGATGTCGTACGACGCGTCCTCGCGCGCTTCGGCATCTCCGGCCGGGCGCTGGTGATCGCCGCGCCGGCGGCCTGGCTCGGCGTCTTCTTCCTCCTGCCGCTGGCCGTGGTCTTCGGCATCTCGCTCGCCGAAAAGCAGTTCGGCCGCCCGCCCTATTCGGACCTCCTCACCACCGAGGAAGGCACGGTGCAGCTCACCCTGCACCTTTCCAACTACATCCGCGTCCTCTCCGACCCGGCCAACATCTACATCAACGCCTTCCTCTCCTCGATCCGCATCGCCGCGGTCTCGACGGTGTTTGCCATCCTCATCGGCTACCCCATGGCCTATGCCATCGCGCGTGCCCCCGAGAAGTGGCGCAACATCCTGTTGATGCTGGTAATCCTGCCGTTCTGGACCTCGTTCCTGCTCCGCGTCTATGCGCTGAGCGGCTTCCTTCGCGGCGAGGGCGTCATCAACAACTTCATCGGGCTCTTCGGCATCCCGCCGCTGACGATGATGCAGACCGATTTCGCCGTCTATGTCGGCATCATCTATTCCTACCTGCCCTTCTTCATCCTGCCGCTCTACACCAACCTGGTGAAGCTCGACCCCGCGCTGCTGGAAGCCTCCGCGGATCTGGGTGCCCGGCCCGTCACCACCTTCTTTTCGGTGACGCTGCCGCTCTCGATGCCGGGCGTCGTCGCCGGCGCCATGCTGGTCTTCATCCCGGCGATCGGCGAGTTCGTCATCCCCTCGCTGCTCGGCGGCCCCGGCACGCAGATGATCGGCCGCATCCTCTGGGACGAGTTCTTCAGCAAGACCAACTGGCCGCGCGCCGCCGCGCTCGCCATCACCATGCTGATCGTCGTCGTGATCCCGATCATGCTGATGCAGCGCGCCCAGAACGCCGTGGTGGAGGGCCGCCGCTGATGGGAAAGAACCGCTGGTTCCTGCCGCTCACCTCGTTCCTCGGCTTTGCGTTCCTTTACGCGCCGATCCTCTCGCTGGTGATCTTCTCGTTCAACGCCAACCGGCTGGTGACGGTCTGGTCGGGCTTTTCGACCCAGTCCTATGTCGACCTCTGGAACGACCCGCAGCTCCTGCCCTCCGCCCTTTTGAGCCTCCAGATCGGCGCCATCGCGGCCTCCATCGCGCTGGTCCTCGGCACGCTGTGCGCGGTGGCGCTGGTGCGTTTCCGCCGCTTTCGTGGCAAGACCGTGCTGCAGGCGACCGTCTCCGCCCCGCTGGTCATGCCCGACGTCATCACCGGGCTCGCGCTGCTCCTGCTCTTCGTCGCCATGGAGTCGATCATCGGCTGGCCGCAGGGTCGCGGCATCCTCACCATCATCATCGCCCACGCCACCTTCTGCACCGCCTATGTCACCGTCGTGGTGCAGTCGCGCCTTTCCGACTTCGACTACTCGCTCGAAGAGGCGGCCATGGACCTCGGCGCCTCGCCGGTGCGGGTTTTCTTCGACATCACTCTGCCGATCATCGCCCCGGCTCTGGTTTCGGGCTGGCTGCTGGCTTTCACCCTATCGCTCGACGACCTGGTGATCGCAAGCTTCGTCTCCGGCCCCGGCTCCTCCACCCTGCCGATGATCATCTTCTCGAAGGTCCGCCTCGGCGTTTCGCCCGAGGTGAATGCGCTCGCCACCATCATCATCGGCGCCGTCGCACTCGGCGTCATCGTCTTCACCATCACCCAAATGCGCCGCCCCAGGGCCAAGGCCTGAACTCGATGTGTCAGTCGGGTCACTCCCCCGCGCGCCCTCTACGGGGGAGGCAAGCGAAGCTTGGCGCATCGCGCCTAGCGCAGCTCGGAGGGGTGGGAGAGCCACGATTTTCCATCGTTCACCTCCCGCGCAACAACGCGTTCTCCCATCCGCCCTTGCCACGACGGCCGCATCGGCCTATTTGTCCATCGTCATTTCACGATGGCATTGTTCTCAGGGCGGGGTGCAATTCCCCACCGGCGGTAGATGGGTGAAAACCCAAAGCCCGCGAGCGCCCTTCAGGGTACTGAAGGGGTCAGCAGATCCGGTGCAACTCCGGGGCCGACGGTATAGTCCGGATGAAAGAGAACGGGACACGCGCTGGCTCTGCCGGCGTCCGAGCTCATTTGGCCGGGCGCCATCCCATCGCCGATCCCCGTGACTCCCTGAGGGAACTGGTTACGGAAAGGATCGACAAGTGAGCCAGATTTCCTCCTCGACGACTAACACTGCTGCCACCGGCGCCGCCTTCATGCTGGTTGCCGCCCTCGCCTTTGCCGGCTCCAACCTGCTGCAATCGCTGCTGCCGGCGCCAGTCGAATATGGCGGTTATGGCATGAGCTCGACCGGCATGGCCTTCTGGCAATATGTGATTGCCGCCATCCTCAGCCTGCCGCTGATCTTCCGCATCGGCCTCGACAAGCTCCGCACGCGCCATCCGCTGGCGCACGAGATCCGTGCCTTCGTCTCGGCCCTCGGCGTCCACATCTTCGTTTATGGTTTCGCCATCGGCGTGCCGATCTGGCAGATGGTGACCCTGCTGGCCACCGGCCCGCTCTTCATTATCCTCGGCTCGACCGTCTTTCTCGGCGAGCGGGCGTCCGCGGCGCGCATCGGGGCAGCCCTCGTCGGCTTCGTGGGGGCCATCGTCGTGTCGGGCGTTGGCACCGAGAGCCTTGGCTGGACCACGCTCATTCCTGTGGTGGCAGCCGCGCTCTGGGCGACGACGGACGTCCTGACCCGATATCTCGCGCTCAAGGGTGAAAGCCCCGAAACGCTGACCATCTCGCTGCTCGTCCTCGTGACGCCGAACCACCTCCTGATCCTGCTGGCCGTCTGGGCGCTCGGCATCACCGCCCCCGGCCTGCTGCCTGCCGGGCTTGCCGACAATGTCTTCGCCCTGCCCGCGGGCACCGCGCTCTGGCTGCTCGTCCTGCTCGGGACGCTGACAGCCGCGGCGCAATACCTGCTCGCCTATGCTTACAAAGTGGCCGACGCCACCTATCTGCAGCCGTTCGGCGACACCAAGGTTCCTCTGAGCGCCCTCCTCGCCTGGGTTGTCCTCAGCCAGGTGCCCTCGGTCTGGTTCTGGCCCGGCGCCGCCCTCATCGTCGCCGCCTCCGCCTTCATCTACTGGACCGAGTCCGGCAGCCGCCGGACACTGCAACCGGCATAATCGGACGCGAGTCTCTCAGTCGGACTCCTCCCCCGTTTACGGGTCGTTTACGGGGGAGGGGGATCGCCGAAAGGCGGTGGAGGGGGGTGCCGCTTGCACCGGCGCAAGGTGCTCCCCTCTTCCGTCAGCTTCGCAGACAACTTCTCCCGCAGGCGGGAGAAGGGCGCCGACTGCAAGCCTTTGTCGGCGTTGAGGAAAAAGAACTTATCCCCGCCCTCTCGGGTGGGTGTAGATTCACTCGCGTCAACTCCGCGGTGGACGGGTAGCGCGACGAACGCTGGCGGAGAGATTGCCGGGAGGGGGAAGGGAGTCGTCCCAAGCCCCTGGGCCAAGCGCACGGAGTTGGGAAGGCCAACCGACCCCCTCCCGACGCGCGGGACAATGCCAGAAACCCCGGTCCCCGGAGGCGGATGTCGTCTCACTAAACAAATACCAGAGGCGGTATCCGCCTCCGGGCCCGTCACGCTCTTTGACATCCCCGGAGGGTCATGCCCATCCGGTGCATCAGTGTGCCTCGATGGTGCAGTCGGGTCTCCCTCCCCCTTGTGGGGAGGGCAAGCAGAGCTAGGCGCGTCAGCGCCGTAGCGGCGCTAGGGTGGGGGTGGCAACTCGCACCGGCGCGTGGGCCTCACCCCCACCCCCACCCAGCTTCGCGAAGGTCCTCCGGACCTAAGCTTCGCTACCCTCCCCACAAAAGGGCGAGGGAGAGCGACTGAGAGATCGGCACCCCTAACCCTTTCGCGGGCAACCACTTGACCCAAGCCAGCGGGCCGTCGATACCTCCCGCACCTTCATGCCGGAGCCGCACATGCCGACGAAATCCTTTATCCTCACCCTCTCCTGTGCCGACCGGCCGGGGATCGTGGCGGCGGTGACGACGGAACTGGCGGCGCTCGACGCCAATATCGCTGAGTCCAATCAGTTCTGGGACAAGGAAACCGGCACCTTCTTCATGCGGCTGGCCTTCACCGCCCCCGAGGGCGTCGACCGCGACCGGCTGGAGCGGGCGCTGAAGCCGGCAATCGAACGCTTCGGCATGCGCACGGCACTGGTCGACCAGGCGAGGCGCAAGAAGCTCCTGGTGATGGTCTCAAAATTCGATCACACGCTGCTGCACCTGCTCTACCAGATCAAGGTCGGCTGGCTCGACGCCGAGGTGGTCGGCATCGTCTCCAACCACGAGGATTCTCGCCGCACCGCCGAGTTCGAAGGCATCCCGTTCCACCTGCTCCCGGTCGACAAGGCCAACAAGGCTGCGCAGGAAGAGCAGGTTATCAAGCTCTTCAACGACACCGGCGCCGACCTCGTCGTGCTGGCGCGCTACATGCAGATCCTCTCGGACAAGTTCGCCACCAGGCTCTACGGGCAGATCATCAACATCCACCACTCGTTCCTGCCGAGCTTCAAGGGTGCCAAGCCCTACCACCAGGCGCATGAGCGGGGCGTGAAGATCATCGGCGCCACCGCCCACTACGTGACGCCCGATCTCGACGAGGGCCCGATCATCGAGCAGGAGACGGCGCGCGTCACCCACGCGATGACGCCCGACGACCTCATTGCCGTCGGTCGCGACACCGAGAGCCGCGTGCTCGCCCGGGCGGTAAAGCTCCACCTCGAGAACCGGGTGATGCTCAACGGCCGGAAGACGGTGGTCTTCGGCTAGGCAGCGGAGTTAGGCGGCCGGGAACAGCCGGAAGCGCTTCGGCCTGAAGGCAATGCGGGTGCGCTCGCCGGCGGGGTGATCGAAGGGTAGGTCGATCTCGACCCGCTCCTGGCCGCCACCGATCTCCAGCTCCACGCGCCGCGTGCCGCCGACTCGGCGCGACGCGGCGACCACGCCGGCAAGCGCAGCGCCCTCGTCGACCAGCTCCACGTCGTGTGGCCGGAAGAACAGCCGGGCGGAGTCTCCCGTCGCGTCGCCCGCCGGCAGCCCGATAGCGCGGCCGCCGACCCAGAGCTCACCATTCCCGATCTCGACCGGCAGGCCGCTCGACTCGCCGATAAAGGAAAAGACGAAGGGATTGGTCGGGCGGTCATAGACGTCATCGGGCGTTCCGACCTGTTCGATGGCGCCCTGGCTCATCACCACCAGCCGGTCGGCGAGCTCGAGCGCCTCCTCCTGGTCATGCGTGACGAAAACCGTGGTGTGGCCGGTGCGATCGTGGATTTCCCGCAGCCATTTCCGCAGCTCCTTGCGCACCTGCGCGTCGAGCGCACCGAAGGGCTCGTCGAGCAGCAGCACGCGTGGCTCAATGGCGAGCGCCCGGGCCAGGGCCACGCGCTGCCGCTGCCCGCCCGAGAGTTGCTGGGGATAGCGCTTCTCGAGCCCCGAGAGTTGAACAAGGTCGAGCAGTTCCAGCGCGCGGCGGCGAATCTCGCCGCGCGGCGGCCGGGTGGCTCGCGGCCTGACCTTCAGGCCGAAGGCGATGTTCTCCAGGATGGTCATGTTCCGGAACAGCGCATAGGCCTGGAACACGAAGCCGACATTGCGCTCCTGCACCGTTTTGGCCGAGGCGTCCTCGTCGCCGAAGAAAATCTGGCCGGCGGTCGGCGTCTCGAGACCGGCGATGAGCCGCAGCAGCGTGGTCTTTCCCGACCCCGAGGGGCCGAGCAGCGCGATGAGCTCGCCCGAGCGGATGTCGAGCGAGACGTCCCTGAGCGCCGGGTAGCGGGTGAATTCCTTGCGGACGTTTTGTACGCGAATATCCAACAGGCTGCCCCCTTAGTGCCGTCTGTTTCCGGCGAGCTCGTCGCCGAAGCGGAACTCGAGGATGGTCTTGATGATGAGCGTCACCAGCGCCAGCATGGCCAGCAGCGATGCCACCGCGAATGCCGCCGTGAAGTTGTACTCGTTGTAAAGGATTTCGATGTCGAGCGGCATGGTCGTGGTCTTGCCCCGAATATGGCCCGAGACCACCGAGACGGCCCCGAACTCGCCCATGGCCCGGGCATTGCAGAGCAGCACGCCGTAGAGCAGGCCCCACTTGATATTGGGCAGCGTCACCCGCCAAAAGGTCTGCCAGCCGGTGGCGCCGAGCGACAGCGCCGCCTCCTCGTCGCCGGTCCCCTGGTCCTGCATCAACGGAATCAGCTCGCGGGCAATGAAGGGAAAGGTGACGAACACGGTCGCCAGCACGATGCCCGGCACCGCGAAGATGATCTGGATGTCCCAGGATTTGAGGATCGGCCCAAGGGCACTTTGGGCACCAAAAAGCAGTACGTAGACCATGCCCGAGACCACTGGCGAGACCGAGAAGGGCAAATCGATCAGCGTCACGAGGAAGCTCTTGCCCCAGAACTCGTACTTTGCGACGCACCAGGCCGCCGCGATGCCGAAGACGAGGTTCAGCGGCACGGCGATGGCAGCGACCACCAGCGTCAGGACGATGGCGGTCTGCGAGTTGCGGTCCGAGAATGACTGGAGATAGGTATCCACGCCCTTCGAGAATGCCTCGACGAAGACCAGGACCAGCGGCAGCACCAGCACCAGCAGCATGAAGGCCAGTGCGATGCCAATCAGGGTCCACTTGACCCAGGCCCGTTCGCTGGTGGGGCTGCCATGGTCGGCAGGCAGCACCGGCCGGCGGCTGTCATAGACGAAGTCGTCACGCTCAAACATCCCCGAACCTCCGACGTGCCCAGGCCTGGATCAAGTTGATGACCAGCAGCATGACGAAGGCGATGATCAGCATGATGCCGGCGATCACCGCGGCGCCAGCCTGGTCGAATTCCTCGAGCTTGATGACGATCAGTACCGGCGCTATTTCCGAGACATTCGGCAGGTTGCCGGCGATGAAAATCACCGAGCCGTACTCACCTACCGCACGAGCAAAGGCCAAGGCGAAGCCGGTCAGCACGGCCGGCACCAATCGCGGCAGGATGACCCGGGTAATGGTCTGGAAGCGATTGGCGCCCAGCGTCGCCGCAGCTTCCTCCAGCTCGGCTTCGAACTCTTCGAGCACCGGCTGCACGGTGCGGACAACAAAGGGCAGGCCGATGAAGATAAGGGCGATGACGATGCCGGTGGGGCTGTAGGCGATCTTCCAGGTCGGAATCTGCCATTCGCTCAGTCCGAGGGGTAACCAGGTCTGCTCCGCGATCCACTTGTTGATCGGCCCGTTGGCGGAAAAGATCGAACCGATCCAGCCCTTGGGCGCGTAAAGGCTCGATAGCGCGATGCCGGCCACCGCGGTCGGCAGGGCGAAGGGCAGATCGACGATGGCGTCCATCAGCCGCCGGCCGGGAAACTTGTAGCGTACCAGCACCCAGGCGACGACGACCCCGAAGATCACGTTGACCAGCGCGGCTATCAACGACGAGCCGAAGCTCACCTCCAGCGCCTTGAGAGTGCGCGGCGAGGTGGCGATCTTGACGATCTGCTCCCAGGGCGTGGTCCCGGCCTTAAGGAAGAGGCCGATGATGGGAATTAGGACGATGAGGCTCAAATAGAGCAGCGTGTAGCCGAAGGTCAGCCCGAAACCCGGAATGACGCTGGGCTTGACAAAGCTCCACCCCGCTCTCGTGGGGTGGATGGGTTTCAGGCCCGCCGCAACGGCGCCCGAATTACTGAGCGGGGGTGTAGATCTGG
>DATCRS010000202.1:0-2435 GCA_036568845.1 Devosia sp.
GTCTCTGAATGACTGCGCAGTGCCGCTCTCTTCCGTCTTGAAGTCAGCGCGGCCTAGCGATTCTCCCTCCCTCGACTGAGGACTACTGCTTCGTCCGCTCAGTCCCTCTCGCGGACGAAGCTTTTTTATTTCACCTTCGATTTCGCATCACCGCCGCGCGACGCCTTGCCGCGCCCTGCTTTTGACAAACCACCGATGCAATCTTTCCACGTCGACTACACCCGGCTGTGAATGCCGGTGCGCCGCGTTTCCTGCTAGGATCGCGTCGTGACGATGCCGCGCGAGTTCAATCAAATAAGAACAAAACGGGAGGTATCGAACACATCCGGACATCACGATTCGCATTCCAGCTTCCTGCCGGGACCTGCCCGTATGGGGACGACGAGTTGGCGTGCGGACACACAACGCTACGGACATTGCGCCGATCGAACTCGGCAATGTTGAAATCAGCAAGCTTATGAAGAGCGAGGGACGATCATGATCAAGGTGAAGATCAACGGCCAGGAACAGAGCTGGGACGGCGACCCGGATCTCCCGCTACTGTGGTTCCTGCGCGACGAAGCCGGGCTCACCGGCACCAAATTCGGCTGCGGCCAGGCGCTGTGCGGTGCGTGCACCGTCATCGTCGACAAGGAGGCGGTGCGCTCCTGCATCACCTCGATCAACGACGTCGCCGGGCGCGAGGTCACCACGATCGAGGGACTGCATCCGGATGGCGATCATCCCGTGCAGAAGGCCTGGCGCCAGGTCAACGTTCCCCAATGCGGCTTCTGCCAGGCCGGCCAGATCATGCAGGCGGCAGCGCTGCTGATGGACAATCCCAAGCCGTCGCATGACCAGATCCGCGAGGCGATGTCCGGCAACATCTGCCGCTGCGGCTGCTACCAGCGCATCGAGAATGCCGTCCATCTCGCATCGACGGGAGTGTGACATGAATTTCATCGACAATCCCGGCAAGCTCCGCGGTTTCGAAAAGAACATCAAAGTCGAGAAGGTCTCGCGCCGTAGCATCCTGAAGGGGCTCGGCATCACCGGTGGCTTCGTGCTCGCAGCGCCGGTGATGACGCGGCCGGCCTTTGCCTATGAGACCGGCGCCGGCAAGATGCCGCATGGCGTCGTGGTCGATCCGCGCGTCTTTGTCGCGGTCGCCTCCGACGGCACCGTCACCATCGTCGCCCACCGTTCCGAGATGGGCACCGGCGTGCGCACCAGCCTGCCGCTGATCGTGGCCGAGGAGATGGAGGCCGACTGGTCCAAGGTCAAGGTGCAGCAGGCCCATGGCGACGAGGTCAAGTTCGGCAACCAGGACACCGACGGCTCGCGCAGCACGCGGCACTATCTAACCCCGATGCGCCAGATCGGCGCCTCTGCCCGTACCATGCTGGAGCAGGCCGCGGCCAAGCGCTGGAACGTGCCGGCGACCGAGGTGAAGGCGGTCAACCATGAGGTCGTCCACAGCACCAGCGGGCGCAAGCTTGGCTTCGGCGAACTAGCTGCAGACGCCGCCAAGGAATCGGTGCCTGCTATCGAAGGCCTCAAGCTCAAGGACCCGAAAGACTTCCGCTATCTCGGCAAGGGTCAGGTCAGCATCGTCGATCTCCACGACATCACCACCGGCAAGGCCCGCTACGGTGCCGACGTGCGCCTTCCGGGCATGAAATACGCCGTGATCGCGCGCCCGCCGGTGACCGGCGGCAAGCTCACCTCATTCGATCCGGACGCGGCACTGAAAGTCCCCGGCGTCGAGAAGGTGCTGAAGGTTCAAGGATGGCCGTGGCCGTCGAAATTCCAGCCGCTCGGCGGCGTCGCGGTGATCGCGCGCAACACGGGCGCTGCGATCAAGGGCCGCGACGCGCTCAAGCTGGTCTGGGACGACGGCGCCAACGGCAAATACGACTCGGTCGCCTACCGCAAGGAGCTCGAGGAGGCCGCGCGCAAGCCGGGCCTCGTCGTGCGCCAGGAGGGCGACGCCGACGCCGCGTTGAAGACCGCCGACAAGGTCATCGTCGGCGAATACTACCTGCCCCATCTCGCCCATGTCAGCATGGAGCCGCCGGTGGCGGTCGCCGACGTCAAGGGCGACAAGGCGGAGATCTGGGCCCCCGTGCAGAGCCCCGGCGGCACCCGCGAGGACGTCGCCAAGACGCTCGGCATCCCCGAGGGCAACGTCACCGTCAACGTCACGCTGCTCGGCGGCGGCTTCGGCCGCAAGTCGAAATGCGACTACGCGCTGGAGGCGGCCCTGCTCTCCAAGGCCGTCGGCGCGCCGGTGAAGGTGCAGTGGACCCGCGACGACGACATCCATCACGACTTCCTGCACACCGTCTCGGTGGAACGCATCGAGGCTGGCCTCGACAAGGACGGCAAGGTGATCGCCTGGCGTCATCGCAGCGTGGCGCCGACTATCGCCTCGACTTTCGCGGCCGGTGCCAACC
>DATCRS010000203.1:0-2324 GCA_036568845.1 Devosia sp.
AGTCGGCGGAGAAGCACGGGGCGCGCCTGGTGATCCCGCCGGCACAGCTCTGTACCGACAATGGCGCCATGGTGGCCTGGGCGGGGGCGGAGCGGCTGGCGCTGGGTGCCGACGATCCGCTGGATTTTTCGGCCAAGGCGCGCTGGCCGTTGGATTCGACCGACATGGGGCTCACGCATGGGCATTGAGCGCGTCGCGGTCATCGGGGCCGGCGCCTGGGGCACGGCGTTGTCCCAGGCTGCAGCCCTTGCGGGGCGCACTGTAACCGTCGTGGGACGCGATGCTGAGGTGCTGGAAGACATCAATGAGCGGCACCGCAACAGGGTCTATCTCGGCGATCTGCCGCTTTCGAACCGGATCACCGCAGCGGCCACGATGCCGAATGCTGACCTCGTCATTCTCGCCGTGCCGGCCCAGCGCAGCCGCGATGCGCTGGAGCATTTCGCCGGGCCGTTGGCCGGCAAGAGCGTGGTGCTCTCCGCCAAGGGTCTCGAGCGCGGTAGCCTCAAGCGGCAGAGCGAGATATTGCGTGAGGTGGTTACAGGGGCGACGCCCTATGTGCTTTCGGGGCCGAGTTTTGCCACCGACGTCGCGGCGGGCCGGCCGACCGCGGTGACGCTCGCGGGCGACGATCCCGACCGTACGCTCGATGTCGCGGCGGCGCTGGCCGGGCCGAGTTTCCGCCCCTATGCGGCTGGCGACATGCTCGGTGTCGAATTCGCCGGGGCGTTGAAGAACGTCTATGCGCTGGCCTGCGGGGCGGTGGAGGGCGCCAAACTGGGGGCCTCGGCGCGCGCAGCGTTGATCGGGCGCGGTTTTGCCGAACTCACCCGCTATGTCGTCGCCATGAGGGGGATGGCGACCACGCTCAACGGGCTCGCCGGGCTGGGTGACCTCACGCTTTCCTGCACCTCGGCGGAAAGCCGCAACTACCGCTATGGCATGGCGCTCGGGGCGGGCGACCCGCCGGGCATTGCCCTGGCCGAGGGCGTGGCGACGGCGCCCGTGGCGCAGGAACTGGCGCGGCGGCTCGGTATCGACGTGCCGCTCGTCGATGCGGTAAACCTCCTGCTCGAGGGAAATACGTCGATTTCAGAGATTGTTGCGGGGCTGATGTCCCGTCCGCTCAAACGGGAGGAGTAGTATGCTTTATGCCTTGATCGGCTATGACAAGCCGAACGGCCTGGCACAGCGCATGGAGCACCGGCCGGACCACCTGGCCCATCTCGATGCCCTCGGAGACAAGGTGGTGCTCGCCGGTCCTTTTCTCGACGGCAAGGGCGATATGAACGGCAGCTTGGTGGTGATCGAAGCGGAGACCCAGGCGGAAGCGGAGGCGATGTTCGCGCGCGATCCCTTCGTTTCGCGCGGGGTGTTCGGGTCGATCGAGATCCGACCTTGGAAGATCGGCATCAACCGCACCAACCGATAGGTCCCAAGATGGCGTACTGGCTGATGAAATCGGAACCCGACGTCAATTCCTACGACGACGTTGTCGCCCGGGGCGTGCCGGAAGAATGGCATGGCGTGCGCAATTACACGGCGCGCAACAACATGAAGGCGATGAAGCTCGGGGACCAGGCCTTCTTCTATCACTCCAATATCGGCAAGGAGATTGTCGGTATCATCGAGGTGGTGGCACTCGCGCATCCGGATTCCACCGCTGAACCCAACGAAAAGGGCAAGATCGTCTGGGAATGCGTCGACGTGATGCCGGTCAAAAAGCTCCCCAAGCCGGTGACGCTCGAGACCATCAAGAAGACCCCGGGTCTCGAGAACATGGCGCTGGTACGCCTTTCCAGATTATCGGTCAGCCCGGTGACTGAAGAGGAGTGGAACCTCATCTGCAAGATGGGCGGGCTCTAGTCGACTCCCGCGACGCGGAGTAACCTCTCCCCGGGCAATTTCTGAGGGGGTACAGCATGACTTTTGCGATCAATTGGCTCGCCGTGATCATCGCCACGGTGGCGAGCTGGGCGCTGGGGGCCGTCTGGTACATGGTGCTCGCCAACCAGTGGCTCGCGTCGATCGGCAAGACCAAGGACCAGATCAACGCCAAGGACTTTACGCCCTACATCTTCTCGGTTGTCGTCCAGCTCATCATGGCGATCGTCCTCGCCGCGGTGATCACGCCGCTCTTCGGGGCCACCAACGTGATTACGGGTATCGAGGGGGGCGCGTTGATGTGGCTGGGCTTCGTCATCACCTCGATGATCCAGAACCACCGCTACGAGGGCGCGCCCTGGAGCCGCACGCTGATCGATGGCGGCTACATGCTCGGCGTGCTGCTTGTGCAGGGAATCGTGATCGGGCTGTTCGGTTAG
>DATCRS010000204.1:0-6546 GCA_036568845.1 Devosia sp.
AAGGGCGTGCACGGGCTCGACAAGACCAAGGTGCCGGGCTGCACCTACTGCGAGCCGCAGATCGCGAGCGTCGGCCTTACCGAAGCCAAGGCCAAGGAAACCGGCCGCGAGATCAAGGTCGGCCGTTTCCCCTTTGTCGGCAACGGCAAGGCCATCGCGCTGGGTGAACCCGAGGGTCTGGTAAAGACCATTTTCGACGCCAAGACCGGCGAGCTGCTGGGCGCGCACATGGTCGGCACCGAGGTGACCGAGCTCATCCAGGGTTTTGTCGTCGCCATGGGTCTCGAGACCACCGAGGAAGAGCTGTTCCACACCATCTTCCCGCACCCCACGCTCTCCGAGACGATGAAGGAAAGCGCGCTCGACGCCTTCGGTCGCGCTCTCAACATCTAGGCAAGCGCGATGACCCCGCCCGCCGACATCGGCAATATCGATCTCACGGCGCTGCTGATCTTCCTCGGCATCGGCCTCGTCGCCAGCTGGATTGCCAGCCTCATCCTGGGGGGCGGAGGGCTCCTTCGTAACCTGATCGTCGGGGTCATCGGCGCCTTCGTCGGCGGCTGGCTGCTCTCGATCGCCAATATCTCGCTGCCGGTCGGCAACGCGCTCTTGGCGCAGGTGCTGCAGGCGACGATCGGCGCCATCGTGGTGATCGTCGTCGCGCGCGTGATCGTCAAGTAGATGCGCCTGCCGCTGCTTGTCGCGGGTCTGATGCTCGCAGCTGGACCGGCATTTGCGATCGATCCGGCTGTCACCGAAGTCAGCTGTGCGGGTGCGGTCACGCGCGGGCAGCAGGTGCGCGACCTCGATCCCTCCTACCTCCCGGTCTTGCCTTACAAGGCGGAGCCCCGGGAACGCGAATTCAAGCAGCTCGCCATGTTCGGCGACGTGCCGGTGCGGCTCTACGTCTATCGCGTCAACGAGACTGCGATCCGGCTCCGCATCTATGAGGACGGCGCGAACGGCAAAGAGCTGCTCGCCGACACGGACCTGGCGGGTGAGATGACGCAGTTGAGCTACCGCTCGCTGGGCGGCGATATAATGGTGACGGCCTGGTGTTACTGATGCGCGCGGGCTTGAAGGGAACCGGCCGAGTGGCAATATCGGGGGCGGGTCGAATTGGGGCTGATTTATGAGTCTTCCCGAGAAGCACGAAACGATTGAGGGCTATCGCATGGGTAATATGGACGCGCGTTCCATTCTGATCTTCCTCGCCATCGGTCTGGTGGCGGGTTTCCTCGCCGGTCTGGTGGTCGGCGGCGGCAATATTCTGCTCTACCTCGTCTGGGGCGTTGTCGGCTCGTTTGTCGGCGGTTTCCTGTTCTCGGCGCTCAAGATCAATCTCGGGATCCGCAACGCCATTGTCAGCCAGATCATCACCGCTACGGTGGGCGCGATCGTAGTAGTGCTGGTCGCCCGGCTGATCGGGGGTTAACCTTTTTCGAGGGATTAGACCTAGGTCTTTGCATCCCTTGGCAGATTTCTGCGTTTCTCCTGTCTCTGATGCATGTCAAAGGAGAATGCAGATGGAAGGCGTAGGCTGGATCATGGCGATTATCATCGGCGGGCTCGCCGGTTGGATCGCCGAAAAGCTCATGAAGTCCGACCAGGGCCTCGTGATGAACATCGTGCTCGGGATCGTAGGTGCCGTACTCGGCAACTTCATCCTGTTGCTGGTCTTCGGTGCCACCATGGGCGGCATTGTGGGTCAGTTGATCGTCGCGGTGGTGGGCGCCTGCCTGCTGATCGCGATCGGCCGTGCCATTCGTGGCAATCGGCACACGCACGCCTGAATAGCCAATCCGGGCTGCGGGCGTGTTCCGCAGCCCGGCTCACAAGACCGGGTCGTAAGGCAGGTTTGCGGCAGCGCGATACCTGCCTGAGGCTTTTTGGGCTAGACTGGCCCCCGGCCAGACAGGCCAGATAGGACCCGCGCCTTGGTTACTCTGATCGACAGCCGTCCCCGCCATCCCGAAAAGGTCAACCGGCCCGACGCCGAAGTCCTGCGCAAGCCGGACTGGATCCGCGTCAAGGCGCCCGGCTCGCCGGTCTACAAGGAAACCCAGCAGATCGTGCGCGAGCATGGCCTCGTTACGGTCTGCGAGGAAGCGGGCTGCCCCAATATCGGCGAGTGCTGGTCCAAAAAGCACGCCACCTTCATGATTATGGGCGAGATCTGCACCCGTGCCTGCGCCTTCTGCAACGTGCGCACGGGCCTTCCGACCCAACTCGATCCGCATGAGCCCGAAAGCATCGCCGACGCCGTCCAGAAGCTCGGACTCGAGCATGTGGTGATCACCTCGGTCGACCGCGACGACCTGATCGACGGCGGCGCCGAGCATTTTGCCAGGGTGATCCGGGCCATCCGTGCCTGCACTCCCAAGACCACCATCGAGGTGCTGACCCCGGACTTCCTCCGCAAGGAGGGGGCACTCGAGATCGTGGTCGCGGCCAAGCCCGACGTCTTCAACCACAACCTCGAGACGGTGCCGTCGAAGTACCTGAAGGTCCGGCCCGGCGCCCGCTACTTCCATTCGCTGCGCCTGCTGCAGCGGGTGAAGGAGCTCGACCCGACCATGTTCACCAAGTCCGGCATCATGGTCGGCCTCGGCGAGGAGCGGAACGAGGTGCTGCAGCTGATGGACGATCTGCGCTCGGCAGACGTCGATTTCCTAACCATCGGCCAGTATCTGGCGCCGAGCCGCAAGCACCATCCGGTCGCCCGCTTCGTGACGCCCGAGGAGTTCAAGTCTTTCGCGACGATCGCCAACTCCAAAGGCTTCTTGCTGGTTTCGTCGAGCCCGCTGACCCGCTCGTCGCACCACGCCGGCGAGGATTTCGCCAAGCTCCGGGCTGCACGTCTCGAGCGGCTCGGGCATAACTGAGGCCATGCCCGATCTCTTTTACGAGCGGCACACGCCGCACCTGCCCGAGCGCATGTTCGACCTCGTGAGCGATCTCGAGGCCTATCCGCGCTTCATCCCCAACTGCAAGGCGATGTCGGTGCGTCCGGATCCCGGCAATCCGGCCGTGCGCTACGCCAAGATGACCATCAAGTTCGGGCCGGTGACCCAGTCCTACACCAGCAAGGTCACTATGGACGCCCAGGCGCTCACCATCACCGCCGAGGCGGTCGATGGCCCCTTCGACTATCTCGACAGCAAGTGGACTTTTGAGCGGGAAGGCGAGGGGACGCGGGTGAAATTCGACATTGATTTCAAGTTCAACAATCCCCTGATCGCCGCCGTCGCCGAACCCGCCTTCGCCGCCAAGCAGGACGAGATCATGGACGCCTTCGCCGACGAGGCGGATCGACGGTTCGGGGTGTGAGATGCCCGGACCTCCTGGTTCGACAAGCTCACCATGAGGCCCTCGAAGACATCTCAGTAGCCCTCATCCTGAGCTTGTCGAAGGACGAGGGCGTGCCTACCCCAAGCACTCCAGCACCAGGTCTAGCGCCGCCAGCACGGTAGCTTCCCGCACCTGCTGGCGGCCGATGTCGCCGAAGCGGCGCTCGATGACCGTGGTACCGGCGGCAGTAGTGCAGGCGAGATAGACCAGCCCGACCGGCTTCAATTCGTTGCCGCCTCCAGGCCCGGCGATCCCGGTCACGGCGAGGGATACCTCGACGCCAGCCGTCTCCCGCGCCCCCTCGGCCATGGCGCGAGCCACGGATTCGGAAACGGCACCCCAGCGCTCGAGCAGATCCTCATCCACGCCGATCATTTCGAGCTTGGCGCGATTGGCGTAGGTCACGAACCCGCCGTGTACCGCCTCGGACGACCCCGCGATGTCGGTCAGGGCGCCGGCGATCAGCCCACCGGTGCAGCTTTCGGCCGTGACGATCATCTCGCCGCGTGCAACGAGCCGCTCGATCACGCGTTTGCTGCGCTCCCGGATGGCGGGGGAGAACATGTTATGCTTCCCGTGGCAGCTCGACGGTGGCGATCGCCTGCGCCATCAGGCCCTCGCCACGGCCGGCAAAGCCCATCTGCTCGCTGGTCGTCGCCTTCACCGCCACCCGCGCCGTACCGATGCCGAGGATCGCGCCGATCGTCTCCCGCATCGCCGCCACATGCGGTCCTATGCGCGGCGCCTCGCACACTATGTTGAGGTCAACATTGACGATGCGGCCGCCGCGCTTGGCCACCAGCCCTGCCGCATGCTCGAGGAAGACTCTCGACGCCGCACCCTTCCACTGCGGATCGCTCGGCGGGAAGTGCGTGCCGATGTCGCCCTCGCCAATGGCGCCATAGATGGCGTCGGTGAGGGCATGCAGCGCCGCGTCGGCATCCGAGTGCCCGCTGAGCTTTTTGCTGTGCGGAATTTTCACCCCGGCGAGCCAGACGGCGTCGCCTTCGACGAACTGATGGAAATCGATGCCGAGGCCAGTGCGCATCTCGACCGTCACGTGATGAAAGTTCATGGACATTGTTGCGTTCAAAATGCGTTCAGCGTGATCGAAATCGCCGGGACTTGTGATCTTGATGTTCGTCGTCGAGCCCGGCGTCAGCGCCACCGTCATACCCGCCCATTCGGCAATTGCGGCATCGTCCGTAAACGGCCGCGGCAGCCGCGCCGCCCGCATATGTGCCGACAGAATCTGGGGAAATCGGAATCCCTGCGGCGTCTGCGCGGCAAAAAGCGTCGCCCGATCCTCTGTCGCCGCCACCGTCTTCCCATCCAAGGACCGTTTGATCGTATCGGTCACCGGCACCACCGGCAGCGCCGCCTCGTGCGCGGCCAGCGCATCGATAACCCCTTGCATTATCTCACGATTTCCGAACGGGCGGGCCGCGTCCTGGATCAGTACCAGGTCCGGTTTCCTGGGTCCCAGCGCCTGCAGCCCGGCCAGCACCGACGCTTGCCGCTCGGCGCCACCCACCGCCGGAGGCAGCAGGCGGTCATCGGCCAGCCCGAGCTCCTCATACCGTCCTCCATGCTCGGGATGGATCACCGGCAGCACCCAGTCGACCGCTTCATGGTCGAGCAAGGCGTTGATCGTACGAGACAAAACCGGCACGCCCCCAACCGGGCGGTACTGCTTGGGCACGGTTTCGCCGCCGGCATTGGCGCGCTCGCCACGGCCGGCGGCGACCACGATGGCAGCGATGCTTTTGCGGCTCGTCACGCTTATTCTCCTGCTGGCATCGGCATAGCCGGGGCGGGGCAGGGCGGCAAGGGTTGCGCCAAACGCAAGGTGCTCATGAACGAGGCATGCAAGCTGTTGCGCGGCTGGGATTTTTGACTATTGTGCAGGCAATTCCTTCGACTGAGCATTTCTGGGGCACTTTGTGACTGATTTTGCCTCCGGCGTAAGCATCGGCCGGCACAAACTGCCCAATCGCGCCTTTCTGGCCCCGATGGCCGGGATCACCGATGCGCCCATGCGACGCCTCGCCGAGCGGTTCGGGGCAGGGCTTGTCGTCTCCGAGATGATCGCCAGCAACGCCCTCGCCACCGGCCATCACGAGATGGTCCGAAAGCTCGGCAAGTCCGGCAGCCTGCCTCACATGGTGCAGCTTGCCGGCTGCGAAGCGCAGTGGATGGTGCGCGGCGCCGAGATCGCCGCGGCCGCCGGCGCGGACATCATCGACATCAATATGGGCTGCCCGGCCAAGCGTGTCACCAACGGCTATGCCGGCTCGGCCCTCATGAGGGTGCCGGACGAGGCGCTGAAGCTCATTGAAGCTGTCGTTGGCGCGACGTCACTGCCGGTGACGCTCAAAATGCGATTGGGCTGGGACGATGACTGCCTCAACGCCGCCGACATTGCACGTCGCGCGGTAGATGCAGGCGTGCAAATGATCACGGTGCACGGCCGTACCCGGCAACAGTTCTACAAAGGCGAGGCCCGCTGGGAGCTGGTTGCGCCCGTGGTGGAGGCAGTGGATGTGCCGGTGGTCGTCAACGGCGACATCGTCGATCTTACGGCTGCACGCCAGGCACTGAATCGCTCCGGCGCGGCCGCGGTAATGATCGGCCGCGGGGCACAGGGACAACCCTGGATCGTCGGCCAGATCGGGGCGGAGCTCCAGGGCGTCGAAAGGCCGGAGACGCCGCAGGGCGATGCCCTCGTGGATCTGATCCTGGAGCACTACGACGCCATGCTTTCCGACTACGGCACCCGTGTCGGTGTGCGCGTCGCACGCAAGCATCTCGACTGGTACCTCGAGGCGCTCGGTATCGAGCTTCACAAGGAGGTCCGCAAGGTCCTGCTCGGAACCGAAGCTCCGGGCGAGGTGATCGAGATGATCCCGTCGATCTATGGCGGTGGGTGGAGGCAGGCGGCATGAGTCTCGAACAACCGGCCATGTCCCTTTCGGTGCTGCAGGCGCTGCCGCAACCAGTCATCGTCTGCAGTGACGATCGTACGATCAAGTTCGTGAACTACGCGGCGGAGGCCTTTTTCGGTGCTTCGCTGAGCGTCCTCAGCCGGCAGAAGCTCGACGACCTGATCGCCTTCGGTTCCCCCATCGTCAGCCTTGTCGCCACGGTATCGGAGCGGCGGGCGCCGATGACGGAGTACCGGGTGCGGGTCGATTC